>JAKAZZ010000070.1 GCA_021826315.1 Actinomycetes bacterium | reverse complement strand
TGGACACTAGCCCTCGTCGGCGCCGACGCCGACGCCGGCGTCGGCGTCGGATACACAAAATATGCGAGAACTAAAGGTTGCCCTGAAGGAGAACACAATCTGTGATCTTGTTCTTATCTCCCTATAAAACGGGGAAATTACTCAATAAAGTCTGGATTATTACCACCATCTACTCTCGTAGGCCTTCGATTGCCGAGTGTGCTTCGTTGCAAGTCTTGCCCCTAGTTAATAGATGACCCCGATACGTTCCCGCGTAATGGATAGGTTCTTTAATCTCTGAAAGCTTTCAGCGTTAGTTTTGGACCTGCCGCTCAAACCTAAGAAGTGGATTTGCCACTTTTGGGCGCAATTGAAAGCTATGAGTTCTTTTGACAATTAGCAAAGACCCTGTCGCGAATGACGAGCAATTCCAGGTGGGTAGGCAGAAATGGATAGCTAAAAGGCAACCGACAATCAAAAAGTTGTGAGCCGCCTTAGCTAGGTTTGCCACCAGAGTCGACAACTTTCGTAACTGCTCGGTCCTTACCAGAGTCCTTAGCTAAATAAAGACACGCATCTGCTTGTGCCAAGAGATCGGTTGCCTTTAATTCCTTAGGAAATTCCAAAGCGGTCGCAGCACCCATTGAGACCGAAAAGTCCCACTCCGGTGCCTGTCGCACCTGAACCTTCCTAACGGCGGCAAGAATTTTTTCGCAACGTTCGATTGCATCTGCGCCGCCTGTACTAGGCAGAATGACCGCGAACTCTTCGCCGCCAAATCGAGCCACCATCTCATCGGCGCCTTTTACTTCCCCCCCAAGGGAGCGAGCAATAGCACACAGAGCATCATCCCCAACAAGGTGACCAAACGTGTCATTGAACTTCTTGAAGTTGTCGATGTCGATCATGACCAGCGTCAACGGTGTTGAATCGCGCTTACAAATTCTCCAGTGCGACCGTATACCTTGATCGAATGCACGGCGATTGGGTACACCCGTAAGGCCATCGCTCATGATCATCTTTAGCATCTGTTCTTCGAGTGCCTTTTCGGCTGTAACATCGACGATCAACCCAACAGAACGCAGAGGGCGATTCCTTCTATCGAAGCTGATGACCTTACCTCGAAGCGAGAGGTAGCGCGTTTGGGCGCCATCAGAGATAGACGTTGAGATCTCCATAACACTACGACTCATTAGGTCGTCAAATGCCTGAGATACCTGCCCTAGCTCACCTTCAGCAAAGAGAGTGAGAAATGACGCAATGCTTTTAGGCAGGGAGCCCACATCCACACCGATTATTTGTGATGCGACGCTCTCCAGGGTCAACGATTTGGTTCTGTGGTCTATCTCCCACATTGCCGCGGTAGCGTGTGAAAGCGCTAAGTCGAGTCGAGCTTTAAGGTCTATCGTTTCATTAATAAGTCGATGAAATTCGGTTGTATCTCGCCCTGAAGCCCACCAAAGGGTTGAATTTGAAAGTGGACGAGCAATCCATTGGAGATAGGCATATCGCCCACCAGCCTGTAAGAATCGACTCTCCATCAGAACTTCACTCGCACCATCTTCGAGTTCGGCGATTCCTGCGACGATATTCCCGATGTCTTCCGGGTGGACTAACTCAAGGAGCGACTTTCCAGTGATCTCCTCGATCGAGACGCCCAAGAGTTGAGCGAAAGAGGCGCTAACTTCGCGTAGATTCCCATCGTTACCTGCTAATGAAAAAAGTTCGATCTCCGCCTCACGCGCACTTATTATCTGTGGATCCGTAGTTAAGGTCTCGCTCATATCTATCGAATACGATTCTTCGCATAAAGTGACAAAAGCGTCTGTGCAACTTGGGCGTTAGTTACAAGATCTGGATTGACCAGTGGATACTGTGTTGCAGGCGCGAAACCATCCAGTTCGTCGGCTAAATCTTCGTCGTCCACATGCTCAAAGCCCATCGACCAGTCGCCAAACATCGGGTGAGTTATCTCGACGTCCGCGAGAAGTCGGAGGTTGGTGTGACGGCTATCAGTGCCGATCCGCTCATAGACCTGTTGAAGTGCCTCTTCGTCACCTTCGAGCATTTGAAGAAAGCTCTGGCTCGAATAGAGGAGCATTCCGCTAAGACCATCGCGTTCGTTGTTCTTACGGGACTTCTCTAACAATTCAACCAGCTCGTCGGGGGATAGATCGTAATTAGCTTGGCTGCAATAAATGATTCGTCTCATCGTAACCCCTTGGAATCGTTCCGCCATGTCTATTGAAAGTTATGGTTGCTAGGCGGATATTCATTACTTGTTGATGAATTCGACACGAATTTACAAAGCCTTGACTATTTTCGGTTCATAAAAAGTTCAAAGATAGTGAAGTCTCTTGCGAGAGCAATAGGTCGCACTCAATTGAAACAGCAACCGGAGAGTCAATATAACAGTTCAAGCAGTGATTGCACTTTCGTCAGTCGATTTGAAAAATCGCCATTGACCACTCTTTTACATCCCATGGGAACGGATAGATGTAGGAGTATCGCCGTCCCACCTGTTTTGTAAGTCTTTGTTGGTAATAGCCTTTACGAGGGAATATCATCAACACCCCTTTGCTTTCAACCCTTCTTAAGAGCTATCCCATTCAAAGGGCCTACTTCGCAAGCAGGCGTGGAGGAGAAGTTTCCGACTGTCAACTATGACGGGGCCAAGATTTGGAAATATTCCATCGATGGACGACCTCACGAGGTCGATACGAAAGTTACCATCCTACAACTCGGTCCATCACGGTCATTAAAAACCCTGAAACAATAAACGGATAAAAATGGTCATGAAACAAATTTCATTTATCTGTTTATCTTTTCATAAAATCTACCGATTTAACCAAAAATTAACCTGTGGCGAAGTAGCCACGGTAAGAAGCGAATCGCATAGCGAAGTTGACTTCGAATAGCGAAAATAAGATTCAATGGAGGGCAGATGTCCATCACCGAAGTTAGAGGTTCAGTTGACTCCATGGGAATGGCCCAAGGTTCAGTGGGGAGGCTGAGAGACCACTTCCCCGCCGATTTCATCGTCTCGACGATAACTTCTGACATAGCAATGATCGCTTTTGATACCAAGGGAATCGTACTTTGGGTAAATCGCCAATTTGCCGGTGCGGTTGGATATGAGCCACGGGAACTCATCGGTGTTCACCACCGTGAACTCTGTACACGCGAATTTGCAAGTTCGAGGCAGTACCAAGAGCTATGGACCAGGCTCAATAGTGGCGTCGCCTTTGCTGACAAGATCGAAAGGGTCTCAAAGTCTGGCCAGCTCGTATATCTAGAGGCCTCTTACATGCCAATCTTGGACGACTCTGGAGTAGTAGTAGGCGTCTGCAAGGTAGCAACAGATATAACAGCCCGTGAACTTGACGCAGTGCGCGCGGCTCACACTCTCCGTGAGATGGCGATCAACCTCTCCCAAAGGGCGACCGAAGGCATCCAGTGCGCCCACCAAGTAGCGAACGGCGCCGACCGCTTAGCCACCGACGCTGGTTTGAACAGCGGTCTCATGGACGAACTCCTTGCTCAAACCCACGAAATCGCCCAAGTAGTCACAGCAATCCGTGAGATCTCAAGCCAGACCAACCTACTATCCCTAAATGCTTCAATTGAGGCGGCACGCGCAGGCGAGCACGGCCTGGGGTTTGCGGTTGTGGCAGACGAGGTGAGGTCGCTGGCATCGAAGGTTGACAAAGCAACGCGCTCGATTCAAGCCCAACTAAAGACCATTTCAGAGACTGCTATCTCAATCGCAAACAGCAACGAGGTAACGACCGGCATCGTCATCGACTCGCAAGCCTCCACCCAACAGGTCCTAGCTGAATTCCAGGGAGTAGGCCAAGCTGCGAGTGAACTCGAAGCATACGCTCGAAGCCTCACCGATTAGCAATTACTTAGGTTTCTAAGTTCTCCTTGTCCAGTCTTCGAACTTGATCTAAAAAAGTCCAAGTAGTTAGCTCCTTCGAATAGTGGAGATACCCTTCTTATCTTCTACTACGTAACCTCGAGAAGCCAGTTCGTCCCTCAGACGATCTGACGTAGCGAAGTCCTTCGAATCACGGGCGGCGAGGCGCATATGAAATATCTCCATCACGTCAGGAGGGATCGCGGCTTCATCCTCTTCAATATCGAGCGCTAGAGCCTTAATAATCCGGATGATCTGCGATCCTTCTGCGATAGCAGAGGTCAAATCACCCCGGTCAAAGCCGCCATTGGCACTAGCGATCGCAGAAAATAGAAGGGCCATGACCTTTGGCGTATCTAGATCGTTATCCATCGCTTCAACGAACGCATCAAGGATCGCCCCAGAAGAGGTCTCAAAATCTGCTGCTAGTTCGGGGCTAGTAGCGATGGCATCGAAGTACCTACGAGAGAAGTTATCTAACCTACCTAGGGCAGAGGTCGCATCGCCAATGGTGTTTTTCGTAACCTCTAATGGACTTCGGTAGTGCGATTGAAGTACAAGTAGGCGATAGCTTCTTGGGTCACCATCGCCAATAAGCTCTGGTAGGGTCACAAAGTTACCAAGTGACTTAGACATCTTCTCGTCACCAACGACGATAAAGCCGTTATGGATCCAATAGTTGGCAAATGGTGCTCCATCGGCAATCGCTTGGGCTCTTTCGTTCTCATGGTGAGGAAATGCTAGGTCGAGGCCACCGCCGTGAATATCAAAGCACTCCCCAAGGATGTCTCGAGCCATAACTACACACTCGGTATGCCAACCTGGCCTACCAATGCCAAGTGGTGTTACGTAGCTATTCGTGGAGTTGGGGAAGAACTTCCAGAGAGCAAAGTCTGCTGGAGACCTCTTGCCCCGGTCTTCATCGACGCGTGCACCAGCACGGAGAGACTCGAGCGATTGACGCGCCAACAACCCATAGTCGCTCACCGTAGATACATCGAAGTAGATGCCATCATTCAACTGGTAGGCGACGTCTTCCTCGATCAACTTGGCGACGAAGGTCGCCATCTTCTCAACGTACTGCGTCGCATGGGGCGTTGAATCGGGGCGTAGGACGCGCAATTTGTCCATCGTCTCCCACCAGATCTCTTCGTAGCGATTGGTAATCTCAGCAGGAGCCACCCCCTCTGCATCGGCTTTAGCGAGGATCTTATCGTCAACATCGGTGATATTGGAGACGTAGCGAACTTGGTAGCCCTGCGAAATAAGGTAGCGCCTTAGAATGTCAAAGACGAGGACGAAACGGCCGTGGCCGATGTGGGGATAGTCGTAGACCGTAGGTCCGCAGACATACATAGACACCACATTGGCCTCTATGGTTTCGAATCTCTCAATTTGACCGGTTGAAGTGTTGTGTAATCTAAGCACAAAGGTATGGTAAAGGCAACGATGAGTTTTTCAGTCCCCGAGAAGCCGACTCTTGAGGCTCTTGAAGAGAAGTGGAACGAAATCTGGCAAAAGTCAGAGATCTACCGCTTCGCTCAAGGCGATAGTAAGAGTCCTATCTACTCCATCGACACCCCGCCGCCAACTGTATCTGGATCGTTGCACGCGGGCCACGTATTGTCTTATACACACACAGATATTATCGCTCGTTATAAGCGAATGGCGGGCTTCAACGTCTTCTATCCGATGGGTTGGGACGACAACGGTCTACCAACCGAGAGGCGAGTTCAGAACTACTACGGAATCACCTGCGATCCCTCGATTGCCTATGTGCCAACATTTGTCCCCACGCCACCAACGGATAACAACCAGCGTCACACACCAATATCAAGGACGAACTTCATCCAGGCGTGCGCGAAGTTAACCCAAGAGGACGAGCTGATCTTCGAGCGACTTTGGAAGACGATCGGCCTTTCGGTCGATTGGACCAAGACCTATACATCGATTGGACAACGAGCTCAACGAGTTAGCCAACTCTCCTTCTTGCGACTCTTCAAAGAGGGTCACCTCTACCACAGCGAATCACCCACTCTATGGGACGTCGACTTTCAAACCGCTGTTTCCCAGGCAGAGCTCGAGGACAAAGAGGAAGACGGTCTCTTCTACTCAATCTCATTCGCTAAGAGCGATGGTAGTGGCGACGTCGTCATCCAAACTACGAGGCCTGAGCTTCTTCCAGCCTGCGTTGCCCTAGTTGCTAACCCTGATGACGATCGTTACAAGGATCTCTTTGGCAAGACGGTGGTCACTCCCCTCTTTGGAATCGAAGTACCAGTAGTGGCACACCCCCTTGCAGAGATCGAAAAGGGCTCTGGAATCGCGATGGTCTGCACCTTCGGCGACCTCACCGACGTTCAATGGTGGCGTGAGCTAAATCTTGAACTTCGACCAGTAATCGATAGGCGTGGTCGAATAGTCGAGGTCGACTTTAGATCGAGCAGATTTCCAAGCAAGGATCCAAATATCGCCGAGGCTCACTATGGCAACCTCGTCGGAAAGACGATGCGAACCGCTAGGGGCGTCATCGCTGAAGCTCTAGATGAGGCGGGGTACTTCCCAACCGAACCCAAGAAGATTCGTCACGCCGTCAAATACTACGAAAAAGGCGATAAGCCTCTCGAGGTAGTTACCTCGTGGCAGTGGTACATCCGCACCCTTGCGCACAAAGAGGCACTACTAGAGCACGGCCGCAATCTCAATTGGAACCCCCCTTACATGCGAGTTCGCTACGAGAACTGGGTAAATGGTCTTGCCTCAGATTGGAACATATCTCGCCAACGCTACTTTGGCATCCCGATTCCGGTTTGGTACCCGATCGATGAAAACGGAAATATCAATCGTCATGAGCCAATACTTCCAGCTGAAGACGAACTGCCAATCGACCCATTTCAAGATACGCCACCTGGATACGATCCAAGTCAAAGGGGTGCCCCGGGCGGCTTCGTTGGCGACAGCGACGTACTCGATACTTGGGCTACCTCTTCTCTTACTCCGCAGATTGCAACTGAGTGGGAGGCTGACGAAGAACTCCACAAGCGCCTCTTTCCGATGGATCTGCGCCCTCAAGGACAAGACATCATTCGAACCTGGCTCTTCTACACAGTTCTTAGGTCTCATCTAGAAGAGAACGTTCTTCCGTGGAAGAACACCGTCATCTCTGGCTTTGTGCTAGACCCAGATCGCAAGAAGATGTCGAAGTCAAAGGGTAACGTAGTTACCCCGATGCCGCTGATCGAAAAACACGGCGCCGACGCACTGCGTTATTGGGCGGCTAGTGGTCGAGCCGGCGTAGATACCGCAGCCGATGAGAACATGATGAAGGTCGGGCGGCGCTTGGCAATCAAGGTCTTAAACGCCTCCAAGTTTGCACTCTCTATCGTGAACAGCGAAAACTCCTTCGACCTATCGAAGGTGACCCTAACTAAGGTTGACGCTTCACTCCTTAGTGAGGTCGAAAAAGTCGTCGCCGATGCTACAAAAGCGTTGGAAGAGTACGAGCACTCTAGGGCGCTCGAAGTAGTGGAGTCTTTCTTCTGGAAGTTCTGTGACGACTATCTTGAGCTCGTAAAGATCAGAGCGTACGGCGAAGACGGAGACGTCAACTTCACTTCAAATGACACTCTTTCGGCGCGCATTACTTTGATTAGCGCGACGGATATCTTGATTCGCCTTCTCGCACCCTACATCCCCTTTGCGACAGAAGAGGTATGGAGCTGGTTCTCTCAAGGATCAATTCACCGCTCAGCCTGGCCAACTTCAAATGAAACGCTACAGGTGGCTTCGAAGTATTCGAGCGACCTATTTGGCGCAGTTGTTGCCACTCCTGAAGATGGCTTGATCGACGTCAATAGCGTCTTCGACGTTTTGTCGACGGCACGAAAGGCCAAGAGCGAGGCTAAGAAGTCAGTGAAATTCGGTGTTGACCTAATCGAGGTAAATGCTGATGCTTCAATTGCTTCGGCAATCTTGATTGCCGAAGCTGATATCAAGGCTGCTGCCGTGGCTCGCGAAATCACAGTAAACGTTGTGGATGGAGCAAAGCTAGAGGTATCGGTAAAACTAGCGGCAGATTAACTACGAAGATATCCACTAGATCTCATTCCTCATCCTCCTTTCGGTTTGCCGATTATCGACTTCGTCGTCAACTGGAGGAGCGAAGGGACAAGCGCAAGGCACCCATTGGATTCGGCCTCATAGAACGAGTCGTGGTTATTGCCGTTAGCTCTGTAGATCTCGGCTCCCTTATTGCAATAGTTACTTTCCACGACCGCTGTTAGGCCGTGGAAAGTAACAACGTGGGTGGCTACGACTGGAGCCTGGTCGATACCATCGATGTTGCTCGTTCCTTTTGGAGCTTTACATCCTGGCCGTAAGCGAGAGCTTTTTGATTGCCTGCTGTTAGCTGACTGGTTGCTCCCGGGGGGACGTAGACTTGTGTCGGTTGAACGATGGCGCTCGTGTCCTCTCTTCCAGGGTTGTGACCTCACCTCAACCTCTTCCAACAGATTCACCGTCTCCTTGGCGATCACAACCCCTTGGCTGCCGTAGATGGCGTACTTGCCGACGATGCTCCGCATAAGTAGTTACCATTTAGCTTGGTCGCTGAGTATGCCTTGGTCGCTGTAAAAATGAACGGCTCTTAGAGATGCTCCGTAGGTGGGTAACCTAGCATTGCATTCCAAAATTTTTCTAACCCGTTTCTTTTTCGAATTAGCTAGACGATCGACAGGCGACTAACCGATAGATGAGTTCCTAGCAGGTGGAATCAGCCCGCATATAAATTTCAGCCGCGACACTGCCCTACTGACAAAGCTGAGCCTGCTCTAAAGGTTATTTCGATTCAAAAGCTGAGTGCCGACGAGAGGATCAGCTGCGGGGTCGAGACTCGGAGTAACCCATCAATTGGCTCACTTTTTCGCCTGCTCCTTGAGCATCCGTGAGTATTTGAACGACGGGTACCGGTTTACCGGCACCCGTCGAATCGACTAGCAAAGTTGCCAAGTGGCCTATTGTCCCGTTTGTGGTCGCTTCCTCAGTCGCTTAGTCGGGACGATAAGTATCACACCAGCAAGACCAAGGGAACTGACAAGCCACCAGTAACTCGCTGCACTCCAGGGCTCACCGGTATGGGTAGCTGGAACCGTTATCACCGTGGAGATAACGTTAGCTGGGGGTGCAGAGGAGGGTACCGAGACCGATACAGATGCAGGCGGCGGCGTCACCGTGATCGTCGCCCGTGCGGAGACTGGGGATATATTGTCCCCAGAGTCGCTCACCGTCGAAGTGTTTGTAATGGATCCCGTCGCAGTCGAAGCCACCAGTACGGGAACCGTAATGGTACCGATAACGGGATTTGATATTCCCGCTACAGGAGGAACCAAGGTACAGGTGACGGTATTGGCAACCCCAGAACAGCTAGACGATGCGAAGCCGCTTCCAGATATTGTTGGCGTCCCATTTAGGCTCAGGCCAGCTGGCAATGTATCAGTCACCGTAGCTGGTGCGTTGATACTTCCCGTGAAGGCCCCAGCGATGGTAAAACTGTCGGTACCTCCAGGTGAAGCAGTCGGCTGCGTTGCCGTCTTGGTGAGTGTCACCGACGGAGCGCTAGAGGGCGCAGCGACTGGTTGAAATGGCGTGATTGTATCGGATGCATTTACCGGTGGGGCGAGCGTACACGACACGCCATTAGGGGTCGCGAATTGAGGGCAGCTATCGCTGAGAGTCGCCGTATTGGTGATCCCCACCCCCACAGGGCCGGTGGCATATGCTGTGATCGTAACTGCTGGCAATTGGGTGCCAGCAGTTAGTTGAGAGTTTCCAGCCTGGAGTGTGCAGTGCACAGTACCTTGACCACCAGCGGTAGACGGTCCTGTGGTCAGGTTGCAAGACCAAATACCGACACTGTTAGTCGCGGAGGTGGCCGCCGTGGCGGTGATGCCAGAGGGCATCGGGTCAACCAGATTGTAAATTCCTGATCCCGGCAACGGTGAATTAGGTGCTATCGAGGGATCGATCGTGAAGTTGAAGTTCTGGTTGTCGATGACACTTCCGTGGACATTGTCGGCCTTCGTAAGCACATCTATTGGAGCGTTATCGAAGTAGGTGGGGCTACCGTTTTCGAGGGCGAAATCATCAGCGCCCAAACTTATGCTAGTGGGAGTGTTGATCCAAGTTGGGGTTATTGTTGTGCTGCCCGTGCTCGGTAGGGACGCTGGGTTGATGTAGCCGAAACTTACATTTGGGCTTACCTTGCCATTGACGTTTCCCGATGCAATCCAGAGGTTGTTAGTCGTTGGATCTAGCGTCATCGATTCGGTCTCTAAATTCGGTGCTCCGGATACCGTATAGACGGTACCAGGGATAGAAGATTGCGAGGGAGTTGAGGCGACGTTGATGTAGCCGACCTGACCATAAAACTCCCTAACAAACCAGAGTTCACCCTTTCCCGGCACATATTGGAGGTCTCCGAGAGCGCCGGATCCGGTTAAGGTGTAGGTATTGTCAGGGGTATTTAGCGAGCTTGTTATGGATGACAATGCGAACTGATAGATGTCGTTGCCGCTAGAACTTCCGACGAAGAGTGATCCATTAGCTACTGTCATTGGCTGGCCGACGCTCACACTGAGCGGCTCTGGAGTCGCTTGATCGGTCGATGAGTTGATCACCCATAGGGTAGATTTTCCGTTTGTAACGCCAGACGCATTCGTGTTCTGGGTGAAGTAGGTATTTGTTCCGTCTGTGGCGATCGAGTACGAGCTTGAAGACCCGAAGCTGTGACCAGATGTAGGCTTAATGCAGGTAGAACCCTTTACCAAAGTGTATTCGAGCGTGCTGGCATTGAGAGTCAGATTGCTTGGGTCGATGTTGACAACTTCAACGGGGCAGGTGCCGCTGCCTTGGTTGATTATAAAGAAGGTATTTCCAATCGCGACTGCGTCGAATAAAGACAAACCACCGCCAAGGTTCAGGTATCCAACCGCAACGTGTGGTAGTGACTTGCTTATCTCTATCAGCTTCCCATCCACCGTATCCACCCAGTAATTCCCGGACGAATCTGTGAGTGTCTGTTCAAAGTGGGTCGTTGCCGTGATTCCAGTGCTTCGATTAGCGATCAGATTTGCTAAGTCGAAGGGTACTGGGTCGTACGTCGGTGTCGCCGCGCTTGCGACTGATCCGGTCAAAGCGATAGCGGCAACCGGAACGAATCCGACCACCGCAGCAGCCGCTGCACTTATGAATTTATTTTTCACAAGACTCCTTTGTATTGAGATTCTTGGATTTTCTAAGAAACTTTTAATACCGCGCTAAAGTTTACACAAAAAAGTGCCGATAATGGATTTTTTTCATCCTTATAAAACTTCACGAGTTAGTTTCATTTTCGAACCCAAAACTGAGCCTGCCAAAAGCGCTCTAGATAAAAGCCCTAGCGTTCAAAACCCCTAGCGTTAAAGAGACATTCAACTAACAAAGATCCGCTTCATGTGCTATTGAATCGAAATATGAATTCCTACAGATAAAGCTGTTTGTGTTCTTCTCGTCCGCGATAGGTTACGCCGATCAACATCTTTCAGTTTCCGATCAAAGTGTCGACACTGGCAAATATTTCATGCGCGTTGTTGTCTCTTGATAGATTTCCCGAATGAGTGTTTCTTAATTGCGAAGCCCAGGCGCTATAGGTGGGATAACCATCTTTTTTTAGGTCTATATCCACTTCAACATGTTCTATTTAAGGCGTGCTTGAATATGGCAATTGATGGCATCCGAGGCGACCTCCGTGAAAAGCGTAACTGGAGTACTACTCCTGAGTGACACGCGATCCATG
The DNA here is from genome assembly GCA_021826315.1 of Actinomycetes bacterium. GTDB lineage: Bacteria > Actinomycetota > Acidimicrobiia > Acidimicrobiales > Acidimicrobiaceae > Acidithrix. The sequence goes on along the minus strand of JAKAZZ010000070.1, from coordinate 748 downwards.
ACCGTAGCGTGATCTGCTCCCTTGCGTCGTTTCCTCTCGCCGTGGGTCGTATCGTTTTAGATAAACTCATCTAATTGGTCATCCTCATCGAACCCATAGGGATTTATACGCCATGCGATCGCTCTTCTAATATTGCTTAGCGGCAGCGATGCATTTGGACATGACACGCCAAAGTGTCTAGTTAGATCGGTGGCTGAGATTCCCTGCTTGCCGTTCGAGAACAAGAAAACAGTCAAGAACCGCTTAGTGAGTGGAACCTGACTCTGGTGAACGATAGTCCCAGTGGTCACTGACGTCTAGCAGTGACAGAATTTGCATTCGAAAAGCAATGCCCGGATTAAAGAGTTCCTCCTTAGGGTTGATTGCAAACGCACGTAGTGGGTAGCGGAGTATTTGGAACAACGAAATCCCTCCTTTCATCGAGGCTGGATCAGGTATTATTCGCGCGCAGTTGATCAAGCTAGGCGTTCATTGCGTATGCAATTTTCGTGGCCATAATCATTCATTCCGAATGGCCATATTAATGCATTTTTTTATGGCTTCTGACAGCACGCAAAAAATATCTTCAAAATGAACAACTCAACCGCACCGATAAAGCCTGGCTCGTAATGGACCAGGATTATCCCTAGGAGTCTGCTAAGCAAGGCACTCTTCTAAGTCTCCAAAATAAGCGACGATTGAATTTGGGCATATGATTTCCCAGATTTACAAATCTTTGGCGGTTTTTATCTCTCTTGGTCGGCAATTG
>JAKAZZ010000069.1 GCA_021826315.1 Actinomycetes bacterium | reverse complement strand
TCTCTAGTTCAGGAATGAGATGAAGATAGAATTCGCGGGCCACTTCGGTCTCGGCGTGAATCAATAGTCCGCGACAACCGATTTCCTCGCTGAGCACTAAAAGGCGAGTCACGACATCAACCAATAAGGCGGCACCAAGTCCCTTTCCTTCATGTCGATAGTCACCACCGAGTCGCGCCAGTAGGGCCACTGGTTGCGGATAATATCCTGCACCTATTGTTATGCGCTTAGGCGTCGCTGCAAGATCTAATTGGGCCATACACCTGGTATATTAAGCAACTACAGCCTGGGCGAACTCCTGAGTTACGACAAAAAACTCGAGCTGAGCTTGATGCTGCTGCCTGTTTGCAGTAGTGACGAAGCCAAAGAGTTTGCTCAGTGGAAGTGCAATTGAAATCCGCGACGCGATCGGTCGCCGAAAGTGGTCGAGGCCTCTGGTAAACGTTGCTCACTCGCCGAATGGCAATGGCAATGGCAATGGCAGATTCATAAGACGGCACAACCCACCTTGTTCGCACGCTGGCACTTCGTTCAACTTCTCCCACTGCATCGCTGTCTCACTTGAGTGAAGGAACTGCTCACGATCTGCTAAAACTCGGCGCGAGGCGTCCGCTAAGATCGTCACAACGAACGTTGTTAGGTCGGTGCCGATCTCTGCGACCGTACGGTTGATCAGTTCACGTTCCTCAATCGTTGTTCGCCCTTCCAGTCGCCTATCCCTAGCTCGACTACTTGTCTCACCACTTTAACCTCGCATACAAATACTGTACGGCTATTTTACGGCCACAGCAGCCCATGTCAATAGTCGACTTCGAGGTAGCCTCTCTTTCAGGAAGTAGTTGCCCTCAAGACCAAATGAAAAGTACATGGGAACCGCTTGCGTGCCGGCAAAAAGTGACCTTCGGGGGACTAATGCGTTCCCTGGATCCGAGCACTTTGTTACAAAACAAGCAAATCTGAATTCCGTAGGATACTCAATTAGTACCTAAGCTCTTATCCTAAAAGCTAACAGTGATCTGATTATGCCAACTTGGGAACCGTAGCCATCAACGTTGTTGTAACTAGCACTACGAGCACGAGCACCGAAATGCACTCCATCTGTCAGGATCCTCACGCATACGACCTGATTGGCTAACGCCGTGAACGCCTAGGAAATAACCAAATTCAGACACATTCACCTTAAGCTCTTCGCAAAACGCATCAAAAAACTTTGAGACTACCGTTAGCTACCATATTGATCCAGACAATATCTTCACCACTAGGTGGTATTCGCCGTTCAACGAATCGAACTCCCCCTCGCTTTAAAGCTATTGCGGTTGCCACTTCAGGCAAGGATCCATCAATCACGTTATATCCGCGATTCCATACGAACGCATTCAAATGCTCAAAACCTCGAATGAGTCCCCGATCATCTAGAAAGGATTAAGACGTTAGACAAGAATTTGTAACGCCCCATCAAAAAACCGCATCTCTCCTATTGAGGTGAGATGCGGTTGAACTTTGCAAACTTCAAATGCCGTCTAGGAGCTAGTTATTTCGCTTGAGTCCTGCTCGCTCGCCTCTAGAGACGAACTTAATCGCCATCTTACGGGAAGCCTCGTCGATCATCTCGTCGCCGAACATTACCGCACCCTTGCGATCACCCTCAGTCGCCTCTTTGTAGGCGTCCAAAATAGCATTTGCTCTATCGAACTGCTCCTGCGTTGGTGAATAGATCTTGTTGATCTCGGTCACCTGGTCTGGATGAAGAGCCCACTTGCCGTCGTATCCAAGGTTGGCTGTTCTCTGGCAATAGTCATTGAGACCTTCAATGTCACGGATCTTCAGGTATGGGCCGTCAATGACCTGAAGGCCGTAGGCACGACCGGCCATCAAGATCTTGGAAAAGACGTAGTGGAAGTGGTCACCGGGATATGTCGGAATCTGCACACCACCGGTAAGGACTGGCATCTCCATCGATGCCGCAAAGTCTGCTGGTCCGAAGACGATCGTCTCAAGACGCTTCGAGGAGGCGCAGATCTCTTCTACGTTGATCAAACCAATCGTAGATTCAATCTGAGCTTCAATACCTATATGACCTATTGGTAGACCAAAGTTCTTTTCCACCTGAGTCAGAAGTAGATCCATCGCAATTACGTCGGCAGCGCTTTGCACCTTGGGTAGCATGATCTCATCTAGGCGCTCTCCGGCCCCACCTACGACTTCAATTACGTCTTGGTAAGTCCACTTTGTATCCCATGCATTGACACGGACACAGAGAACACGGTCGTCCCAAGGCAACTCACGGATGGCTTTTACGACTTTACCTCGCGCAGCCTCCTTCTCGAGAGGTGCGACTGAGTCCTCAAGGTCTAGGAAAGACATATCGGCTGGGATAGAGGGAGCCTTCTCAAGGAAGCGCTCAGATGAGCCGGGTACCGACAGGCAAGAACGGCGGGGGAGATTTCTACTTCTTTCGGACATGAGAATGATATTACTTGAATATGGAACTCTCGTACCATATTTACTAGGCAATATTTATCAGACTATGAATCATGTCACGTTGAATATTTCACAACAAAGAAGCATTTAAATAAAAAATGTAGCTCCCATTATTCATGGGAGCTACAAAGTCAACTCTTCCTCAGCTTGAAGGCAACATCTAAGAGCTTGAAGCTGATTTCAAAGACGAACTACTTAGCGACGTGCTCTGCAAAGAATGGTAGTAGTCGATTCCATGCGGTGGACGAAGCCTCGGCGTCGTATACCTCAGGTCTGGTGTCATTGAAGAAGGCGTGGTGCGTTCCATCGTAGACATAAATATCGGCGCTTTTACCTAGCTCGCGAAGATGCACACCAAGTGCCTTGGAAGACTCAGGTGGCATAAAGTCATCGAACTCCGCATAATGACCTTGAACCGCGGCGGTCATTCCTGAATAATCGGGAGCAGCCTCCGGCCAAGCAATAACACCATAAAATGGTGCAACCGCAGTAACTGCGTCTGGCCTTTGAGCCGCTAGCACTAGAGCTAGGCCTCCACCCATGCAGAAGCCAACTGCTCCGCACTTGTCACTGCCAGCAGCGGCCATTACTGCATCAGCGGCACCTGAAAGATCCTTAGAAAACTTGCTTACCTCGAGAGCCATCATGAACTTGCCGGCCTCATCAGGTTCCGAAGCAGCCTTTCCACCGTAAAGATCTGGAGCTAATGCATAGTAACCCTCTGCTGCAAAGCGGTCACATAGATCCTTGATGTGAGGGACAAGCCCCCACCACTCTTGTACTACAACTAGCGCTCCACCATTTGGATTGGCCGGAGTTGCTAGATATCCTGTGGCAGTGCCACCATTGCTCTTGAATTCAATCATTTCACCCATATGAGTAAATTCTACCACTTCCACGAAGCAAAGTTAGGGTATCAACGAATTAGCCAAGTGAAACTATCGAAGCCTTAGGCCCCTCTCCTTAGTAAACTCCTTGAAGTTTTCGATGGTCCCAGCTGATAATCTTTTCAACGTCTACGATTATCCCCAAGCGCTTTTGGGCACTCTTTACGAAGCCCTCGCGAAGTACTGCTACGTCACCATCTATGTCGGGGGACACATAACGATCGAAGATAGAGGCCCCAATTTCTTCGATTGTCGGTCGATCCTCTATAACCCTTGCCGTCCCTACGATCTCTACCCCCCGTAACTCCTCGTAACGGTCTCCGTCTTCGATGAGCATCGTAACGTTGGCGTTGCTTTTTAGGTTCAATATTTTTTGACTTTTTCCATAGGTCCACATGGCAACTTTCCCCTCATGGAATCCATACCACATGGCAACAAGGTGAATTTTTCCTTTGGGATCGATCGATGCTAGGGATACGGTTTGACGCCTTTGGAGAAAGCTACTGACCTCGTCCGGGGTCATCATAATCTGATCACGTCTCGACATTTCTGTCACGTTACCTTTCTATAGGCCGTCGATTACCATCACTTCACTTCGGCAGATACTAAACAGAAGCGCGCATTTACCAGTTCGCGATTAGCTCGGGTGCGATGGCGAATCTTTCGAAGTTGCGGCTATCTCCCATGACATATGTTACGGTTGCTTGCGAGTGGCCCTTGGTAAGAAGGGTCTTGAGGTCTCGTGTCTCGTAGATTGAATTTTCGCTCCCAATAAGGGCAAGCTGCCTATCGTAAATTGCGCGAGGAACCTTGAAGCCCGTCGGGACGACGATAGCAACGTCAATGTCTAAATCGATGGCCAATGTAAAGATCTGATCCACCCGAGAATCAAAGATGGCGCTTCCCTCGCAAAACGAGAGGACCTCGGCTACTACCAGCGGCTTGAAGCCCGCACTCAGTGCAAAACCAACTTGGTCGTCAAAGCGGCGTAGGTTTGCAACGGCGTATGGCCGGGTGCCCTTTTCGTTACGGTCTTTCGAGCCCTTTTCTCGAAACCTGCTTTTGCCCCCATCGCCAACAAAGCTTCTAGCGCTGCGATCGCCATCGGCAAATAACAGTTGCGAGCCGGCTGCAACCTCGCTCCAAAGGTGACGAATATGAAGTTCATCGCCGAGTTCTCGTCGAATTGCTCGGGACTCTTCTTCGGCTTCCAAGGCAGAGATAAGTCGATTGGCAACGTTCCATAACGCTCCGTTTGCACCGTGAGCATCGATCATCCGACGAAGAGCAGTGAGTCGCATCGCGGGAACATCAATATTCTCCCCGACTACCGTCGCGACCGTAGACGCCACCTCATCCGGAGTAGCGTCTTTCAAGTCAGCAATATATCTCAAGATCTCAAGCGGATTCATCTCTTCAAGTTAGCCGATTACTCCACCCTTGGTCATCGCCATAACGTCAAGAGCACGGTCAACCTCTTCCTCAGAGAGCAAGCCCTCCTCTAGAACTAGAGTACGAAGGTCCTTGTTCTCCTTTAGCGATCGCTTGATTATTCGAGCAGCGGCCTCGTAACCGATATATGGATTCAAAGAAGTACCAATTGAAGGGCTAGAGAGTGCGTAGTGGCGACACTTCTCAACATCAGCCACTATTCCATCCACACACTTATCAGCGAGCGCAATCGAAACTGCAGAGATCAGCTCAATTGACTCAATCAAATTACGAGCCATAACGGGGAGCATCACGTTAAGTTCGAGCACTCCAGCACTTCCACCAAATGCAACGGCTGCATCATTTCCAACAACTTGGGCAACTACCTGGCAAACCGCTTCGGGTACAACTGGGTTTACCTTCCCCGGCATAATTGATGAACCGGGCTGCAAGTCCGGTAAGTGGATCTCACCAAGGCCACACCTAGGACCAGAGCTCATCCAGCGAAGATCATTGGCGATCTTGTAGAGAGACATTGCAATCGTCCGCAGTACTCCGGAGGCCTCCACGAGTGCGTCACGCGCACCTTGGGCCTCAAAGTGATTTCTCGCCTCCGTCAAGGGAAGTTGAGTGTTCCCCCGCAATATCTCGATAGCCCGCGCCGCAAATCCCGCTGGTGCATTAATTCCAGTTCCAACAGCAGTTCCACCTAATGGCAGTTCGCAAACTCTCCCAAGAATTGACTCCACTCGCTCAATTCCGTATTCGATTGCTGCCCGATATCCTCCGAACTCCTGACCCAACGTCACGGGGGTGGCGTCCATCAAGTGAGTCCGTCCCGACTTAACCACCTCTGAAAATTCCTCCTCCTTACGGCTTAAGGAGGCCGCAAGGTGAGCAAGTGCAGGTATCAAGGTAGCTTTGAGCTCCATTCCAGCGGCTAGATGAATCGAGGACGGAAAGACATCATTCGACGACTGCGAGGCATTGGTATGGTCGTTTGGTTTTACTTTAACTCCATCGAGAAGAGCGGTCGCAATTGTCGCTAGAACCTCGTTCATGTTCATGTTCGACGACGTTCCCGAACCAGTCTGAAAGACATCCACAGGAAACTCGTTGTAATGATGCCCATCGATAACTTCATTTGATGCGCTGACAATTGCCGATGCGATGACTGGGTCCAAAACACCGATCTCACTGTTAGCGCGAGCAGCAGCTCCTTTTATCATCGCTATCGCCCGAATCAGCGGCTTTGAGATCGTAAGCCCTGAGATTGGAAAATTCTCTACGGCACGTTGAGTCTGTGCCTGCCACTTTGCATCGAATGGAACCTTGACCTCACCCATCGAGTCATGTTCAATACGAAATTCCATCTATCCATCCCACCTTTGTGACTGCGTACTTTTGAGGTTACTACATAATGAAAAAGTGATTCAATTTCACTAGAAGTATCAATTCCCGCGATAGACAAAAAACTATCGGTAAGGCGAAGGAGCTCTTTGCGCTCTTCTTGGTCGTTAGGTCAAAGTACCGATATATGCCATATGAGAGCCAAGAGTCACAAGACCTGTAGCAGCCAAAGCTCAAGAAAGTGGGTCTAGGTATCGACAATTAAGAGATACGTTAAACTTCCCTCATACTTGTATTAAATCAGAAATTTGGGTTATCGCATACCGATACAGCAAACTATCATGTTTCTAATTGCATTAAGCAGTCCCTTTAGTGAACGTCAGGAAAGGTGCAATGCATAAAAAGTTCAACAGGCTCAAACGCCTAGCGATCGGCACAACCGCCATAGCGGCTCAACTAACAGCAACTGCTATCACCTCTACGAGTGCAGGTGCGGATCAATTGTCTAGTGCCAAGGCACAAGCAGCTTCGATTGCATCGAAGATTGCTCTACTAAATAGTCAAGTAAACCAATACTCAGAGGCTTACGACCAAGCTAATTTGCAACTTAACAACCTCAACCAGCAGATCTCAGCTAGCCAAACGAAGATCGATGCAACCGAGAGCCAGATTACTGCCCTTCGAAGGAAATTGGCCGTAGAAGCTATCAATTTTTACACACAAGGCGGCTCAGTCGTCTCCTTCGCCAGCATCCTTGATGGGTCATCCACGGACATAACATTGCGAAATGTTTATGCGGGAACCGTTGCCAACTCTCAGCAGACACTTATTCTCCAATTCAGTGTCGCTCAGGCGACACTGAAGACCGAAAAGTTGAAACTTGCTCAACAGCAGGCACAGGTTCAACAAGCTGTCAACACCGCAGCACAGTCAAAGCATGACGCACAAACTGCGATGACTGCCGCACAGAATCAACTTTCTTCGGTAAATTCAAATATATCGGCTCTAGTAATTCAGGCTCAACAGCAGGCAGCGGCTGCTCGAGCTACAGCTGCTCAAGCAGCCGCTGCTCAAGCAGCTGCCGCGCAAAAGAGAGCTCAAGCTCTAATCTTGGCACAACAGCAAGTTCAAAAGGTCTCCGGGGTTACGCCGGTTACGCCGGTTCCTCCACCGCCCGTTGGCGCTGGAGCAGCAGCGGCAGTAGCCGCGGCGATGTCCGAGATGGGAAAGCCCTACGTCTTCGGCGCTTCCGGACCAAACGCCTTTGACTGCTCAGGTTTTGCTATGTATGCGTGGGGCCAAGCTGGCGTCTCTCTGCCCCACAACGCTGCGGCACAGTACGACTCAATACCGCACGTCTCGCTGTCACAGCTCCAACCTGGCGATCTAGTGTTTTACTTCACACCCATCGATCACGTCGCAATTTACATCGGTGGCGGAGAGGTCGCAGTGGCAGATAATCCAGCATTTCCAATTGCGGTAAGAAGCCTTTACTGGGACGGAACCCCAGTTGGAGCCGGTAGGCCTTAGCGATTCGAGGGTAACTCAGCTCCTTCATATCTACAAGGACATTATTAACCGCAAATTGCGTAGAAGATAAGATGGGAGTGGCAGATCTTCCGTCTTCGAGCATCTAAAAAACCTAAACACCCTCTCGCAACCCGAGAGGGTTTTTAGGTATAATCCTGCGATTATCAAAATCCTAAGGGAAGAACACAAATTAATCGGTTAGGACAAGCGGGTAAATAAAGCACGGATTAACAAATCCACATCTTTAAATTCAAACCAACTAGCATCAATTCCATGAAGGCAGTCAAAATAGTCGAAAAGTCGGTTGAAGTACTTGACGTTGAAGTTCCGCATATGGGGAGCGACGACCTTCTCGTAAAGGTCGCTTCAGCGGGTTTAAATGCAGCAGATCTACTCCAGGTCGCGGGCAATTATCCGCCGCCTCCGGGAGTCGATCCCTCTATTCCAGGCCTCGAATTTGCTGGAACTGTTGCTGCTGTAGGAAGCGTAGCCGACGACCACCTGATCGGCAAAAAAGTAATGGCTATCGTCGCCGGTGCAGCCCAAGCTGAATTTATCGTCGTTCACAAGAGCAACGTCATAACAGTTCCACAAGATAGCGATATCGCGCAATGGGGCGCCTTTCCGGAGGTTTACACCACTGCTTTCGACGCTATTTTTCGTCAGGCAAACCTCAAGATCGGCGAGCGAATCCTCATAACCGGCGCTACTGGTGGAGTTGGAAGTGCCGCAATCGATCTGGCCAAGACGGCAGGAGCCGTTGTAGTAGCCTCTTCGCGTAGCGAAGGTGGCAGAAGTTATATCGCAGCAAAAGGTGCCCTCGCGATATCACCTGAAGAGATATCCACTAACGGCGACTACGACGTCGTGCTCGAACTTACGGGAGGAACCTCGACCATCGCGGCTCTTTCAGCGCTAAAAATCGGAGGGCGCATCGTGGTAATCGGCCTCACCGCTAACTCCAAAGTCGAGATCGATCTACGCCAAATAATGGCTCGAAGGGCAACAATTTGCGGATCCACCCTTCGTGCTCGTTCAATTGCCGAAAAGTCGCTGTTAGCAAAGGTGATTGGAGAGCAAGTAGTTCCACTTGTAGGTAGTGGAAAATTTGTACTTCCGCCAACGACATTTTTCCCGATTGAACAAGCTAAAGAGGCCTACGCGTACTTTACTTCATCGAAGACTGGGAAAGTCGCGCTGACCTTCGACCAATAGTGGGCGTCGTGGAAGTGACAAGACCACACAAATTTGCCACTTACTCGTAGTTAGAACGACTCAATTTGATAGTTGAACGTTCAAATTGCCCCCTTCAAAAGCGCCACTACGCCCACCTTAGCTTTAGGCTTTTAGGCGAATCAGCGTTTTGATCTTATGCTTGGGGAGGCTATCGAAGTTGATCGAAGTTAAAAAGACCAAGATTGTCGCAACACTCGGACCTGCATGCGACAACATCGACACAGTTGTAGCGATGGCCAAGGCAGGAATGAATGTAGCACGCCTTAATCTTGCCCACGGAACACCGGCCTCTATCGTACGACTCATTGGTCTTGTGCGACGTGCCGAACGACATACGGGCAAGATGATTTCGATCCTCGCCGACCTTCCGGGGCCGAAGATGCGAATCGGAAAGATAGACGGGGTCATGAAGCTCACGCAGAACATGACCGTCACACTTGCACCGAGCGACTCAGACGTGGACAAGGTCGAGAACCTCATTCCCGTAGACTTTCCCGGAATTGCTCGGGCGGTTTCACCAGGTTCCCTCATTTACCTAGCCGACGGATTTCTTTCGCTATCTGTACTCGACGTCGACGGCGAACTTATTCGAGCTAAAGTCACCGCTGGCGGAGACTTAACATCGCACAAGGGGATTAACCTTCCTGGGGTTACTCTTGACATCTCGTCACTCACCGATAAGGATGCAGAGCTTCTCTACTTCGCCCTATCCCGGGGTGCTGACGCCCTTTCGATCTCTTTTGTTCAACGTGCTGAAGATCTACATCGTGCCCGCAAGATCGCGAGTGACCATGGCTTTTCACCATTCCTATTCGCAAAGATTGAACACCCAGCTGCACTTCGAGATATTGATTCAATTCTCGAAGCTGCCGATGGCATCATGGTGGCTAGAGGCGACCTAGGAATCGAACTTCCGCTCGAAGAGATACCATTAGTCCAAAAGGAACTTATCTTCCGAGCTAACTGCGAGGGGAAGCCAGTCATAACCGCAACTCAAATGCTCGAATCAATGGTCGATTCACCAAGACCAACTAGGGCAGAGGTAACGGACGTGGCAAATGCGATCCTAGATGGTACCGATGCGGTCATGCTAAGTGAAGAGTCCGCCATGGGCAAGTATCCAATCGAAGCAGTCAAGACCCTCGCCAAGGTAGCCCAATACACAGAGGAGCATGCTACCTTCATTCCAGCTCGCGAGCGCGTAGCCGAACACATGAATCAAGTAGCCACCTCGGTAACTGACATTGTGGCACTTTCAGTGCTTAGCGCTGTCGAGAAGTTGAAGCCAGACTACATCGTGACGCCGACCGAATCTGGCTCCACGCCTAGGTCGATTGCAAAGTTCCGCATGAAGCCGTGGATCGTTGCCCTTACGCGCGAGGAAGAGGTGGCACGAAGGCTAGCTTTTACCTCAGGTGTGTTGCCACTTGTGATCAAGCCAGCCAGCAACACTTGGGAAAACACTACTAAAGAAGTCATGAGCGAGATCGACCCATCAGCAGATCTAATTCTCCTCACCCAAGGATCCCAGGGTCGCCTCTCTGGTGACACAAACAGGATCGACATAATCCGAATGAAGTAGCTTCGGGAATCTAGCGCAAAGCAAATTACCCAAGTAAAGAAGAGCCACCGTTCAAACGGTGGCTCTTCTTTTGAACTCTAACTCGAGATTCTTAGTACCGATTAGTAGATCGTCCACCCTCCATCGACTACGATCGTCTGGCCCGTGAGATAGCTTCCTGCGTCAGATGCGAGTAGGAGCATTACGCCATCTAACTCCTCGATACGTCCGCCTCTACCCATTGGAGTGATACGCGCCATCCAATTCTGCGCCTTCTCCGATTCGAACATGACAGTAGTCATCTCCGAGGGGAACCACCCCGGAGCAATCGCATTTACCCTGATCTTGTTCTTTGCCCACTGCAATGCGAGCTCTCTGGTTAAATTCACTACGCCCGCCTTCGACGCAGCATATGACGCCTGGGGTATCGAATTAGAGGCGATTGTGCCAAGTACTGATGCAACATTTACAATCGAGGCACTGTGATCCTTTGAAATCGCCTCCCGTGCTACCAGGCGGGAAAGGGTAAACACTGACGTTAAATTAGTCTCCACAACCATTCGAAAGTGATCAGGTGACTCTTCAAGCGCCGGCATTGGATCGGCGATACCAGCGTTGTTGATACAGATATCAATCTTTCCGTATCTTTCAACGGTCTTTTCAACCAAACCATTGAGATCATCCTCGATGGTAACGTCACATCGTACTGCAAGTGAGTCTTTAAAGGATTTAGCGAGATCGATAATTCGCTCTTCGCGCCTCGCAGCAACTACTACCTTTGCTCCAAGCGCGTCTAGTAACGTCGCAAAACGCACACCTATCCCACTCGAAGCTCCAGTGACGATCACCACCTTATCGCGCAAGTCAAAGATTTCTTCTAGCACTACGTACCCACTTTCGTCGAAAAATTGTGACAATATTACTACAATTAGAGATTGAGATTCGTGTGGTAGCAATACCCCAATCCACATTGCTTCGAAGAGGTTATGTACCCTTTGTGCATGTGAGAAGGACCAAATGAAACCAATACCCGTTGTATTCAATATCGGACCCGTCCAAATCCACACGTACGGAATTGGTCTAGCGATTGCTTTTTACTTTACCTACCGCTACTTCGAAGCCCGAATGAATAAGGCGGGTCTCGAGAGTGACTGGATCGGTAAGTCGTTTCTTTGGATCATCGCAGCTGCAATCGTTGGGGCTCGTATCGTTCACGTAGTAGCAAATATTAGCTACTACTCTTCTAATCTGGGTGAGATCCCAATAATTTGGCATGGCGGCCTATCTTCATTTGGTGGTCTTGCCGCTGCCATTCCGGCTGGAATCTACCTAAAAAAGCGTTACGCCCCTAACGTCTCCCTAGCACGCACCTTTGACGAACTCGTACCTTCTTTGATTGTTGGCTGGTCGATCGGAAGGATTCTCGGCCCACAGTTGATGTTCCAAGGAGGCGGTCGTCCTACTAACGCCTGGTATGGCCTTCAGTATGCGGGCCAAGTTGGATATCGTATCCCGGTACCCGTTCTACAGGCCACGGAGGACTTCGTAGTCTTTCTAATTGTTCGACAGATCTACAAGATGCAGGCCAAGTCGGCCAATCCCCTAAATCCTGGATCGGTAGCCCTAATAGGAACCTTGATTTGGTCGGTAACTAGATTCTGGGATGAATTCTTCTGGTTGGCAGTTCCACGCCTCTGGGACGCAGTCGAAGTCTTCGCTCTAATACTGGTAGCAGTTACCGCTATCTCCCTTGCCTATATCAACCGTAAGGCGACGCGAGAAGTACCGAACGGAAACGTCTCAATCGACTCAGGAGGCGAGCCAACTGATTCAAGTGCTGGGGCACAAGAGACCACTCACGAAGAATCACAGAGCTAGCCCTTCCAATCTACCGACGATTAGGCCACAAGCTCACAATCGAAAAAGGACCCATCAGTGACTAAAGATCACCGATGGGTCCTTTGATTTAGCCGCAAAAGAAGAGCCTCCGTGATTAGATTCGACTCAGGTACCGACCATTAACAACCACCTACCGACTGCAA
>JAKAZZ010000016.1 GCA_021826315.1 Actinomycetes bacterium | reverse complement strand
CGCCACCCTCTTCTTCTTCGGCGGCGCCACCTCTGCTAAGGACAGCGTCTCTTGGCTCATCTAAAGTCGTGCTCTCAGCGGATGCAGAGGGGATAGGTGCTGCCGTGGTACCGTTATTGTCTCCGCCTCGCTCAACTCGCTCGAAAGTAGGAGGGGAAACCTTTTCGACTTGGTCACTTTGTCCAGAGGCAAGTCCGCCCCTCGAGCCTTTTTCTTCGGGCTTTGCATTTAGCTGTCCCTCTTTAGCAGATGAGCTCTTCCTCTTAGAGTTGCTACTTACAAAAAAGAGGCCCCCACCTACGACGAGGAGCAAAACGATGATTATTAGAACTGTTGGTGTCACGAACACATCATAGCAACGCTAGGGCTATGCCCCCGAGATCGCATCGCTCCTCGATATAGCTCTAGAGCCCTAGTTCGTGAGGGTCAGCTGTCGATCTTCGAGCCGCTCGACGAGTACCTTTGAGATGCCGTCTTTCGCCATCGAAACCCCTATGAGACGCTGCGCAATTTCCATAGTACGTTTCTGGTGAGAGACGATTATCAGTTGTGACTTTTCTCCAAAGGCTGACAACATGACCAGCAGTCTCGAAAGGTTGAGGTCGTCAAGGGCCGCTTCTACCTCATCCAACACATAAAAAGGTGAAGGACGTGAAGAGAAGACAGCAAAGAGAAATGCTAGGGCGACAAGGGATCGCTCGCCACCCGACAAAAGTGGTATTCGTCTCAGCGCTTTACCTGGAATCGAGATGTCAAAGTCAAGGCCCGAATCGAGGGGTGAGTCGGGGTCTGTAAGAAGAATCCTAGCTCCACCACCCGGAAAGAGAAGTTTGAAGAGCGAATCGAAGTGGCCGTTTATATCACTAAAGGCCTCCATAAATACACTTCGCATCTCGGCATCGATCGACTTCGAGATCCCCTTCAACTCGCTTCTACTGGCATTTATGTCCTTCAGCTGTTCCGTCATAAAACGAGCCTGTTCTTGAAGTTCAACTACCTCCATCGCCGCGAGATGGTTGATCGGTCCGAGCTCGCCTAACTCCTTCTCTCGCTGTACGAGCGCTTGAGAAGCCTCGTCCTCTTTGATACCAGCGAGTATCGGAATCGACATTGCAACTTCGGGTGAAAGTTCAAGTTCCCTTAGTATCCGTTCTTCCAGAACTGCTAATCGAATCGTAGCGCTCTGGCGATCGCTCCTCAACTTTGCTAGCTCATCTTGCGATGCAGCACGCTCAAAGGAAAGTTGGTCGATCGAGATCCTAAGGGACGTTACCGCCTTCGTAGTGGCGTCTTGATCTCCCAAAATCTCTCTCTGTTCGCCACGAATTTTCGCCAAGAGTCGTTCCACTTCAGTGACCTTGCCACGAGCTTTATCGCGAATCGCTTCAATCTCAGCCACTTGGCCTTGAAGGCGGGCTCCCTCAACCTGATCTTCGTTGTAGCGGTTCGTAAGGGCATCGATCTGCACATTGGCACCATCAATGTCGCTTACTACCTTTCTGTACCTCTCTTGGAGGCGGGCCATCCTAACCTCTAGCTGGGATCGCTCGGAGCGAAGCGCGGCCCTACGTCGCGAGAGATCGCCCATCTCCCGCCTCACGTTGGCAAGCGTCGCGCGCACTTCGACAAGTTCTTCGGTTGCTTCTCGGTGCTCTTGTTCGAGTGGAGCCAAACTAGAAATAGCATCCTCCAGCGATTGAGTTAGCGAAGCAGCAGAGACAGTCGCATTTTTGATCTCAAGACCTAAGCGAGCAGTCTCCTCCTCGAATCGAAGCTTTTCATTTGCTAGTTGAGAAGTCTCACTCCTAAGTCGGTTAGTAGAAGCCTCTAGAGAGCGGCTCCGCTCTCTTAGTGAGCTAACTTCCTTGGAAAGTAAGTCGCGACTCGCCCGATGCTTAGTCAGATCGAGCTCCATCTCAGCTAGTGCACTCTTGGCTTCCTCTAACGCCCTTTTAGAGGCCGCAGATTCACCCTGGAACGATTCGAATGAGTAACTCGTTACAACTGCGCCGTCCATCGTAACTACGACCAAGGAAGGGTCGTTACGGGTCGCTGCTTCAGCCTCCTCTACAGACTCGGCGACGTAGATGTGTTCGAGAAGGTGTTCAACTACATCAGCGATCTCTTCATGGACGTAGGTAATAAAGCTACCAACCTTTGAGAGTTCGCGACGATGATCGCCTCTTCTGGTCTCCAAAAGGCCCTTCGAGATAGAGACGCTCCTCTCGTAACCTCCTCTGATCTCGAGAAAGTTTTCCATCGCTCCACTGCGACTGGGAGAAACGACACCATTTGCGAAACGTCCTAGAGCAGCTAGCACGGCCTTTTCGTAGTTCGGGGCTATCTCGATCAACTCTGCGACTATTCCAACTGGAGAAGGACTCTTCTTGATATGTCGAAGTGCTGATCGTGAATGAAGCTCTTCGATCGCCTGAGTTAGAGTCTTTACGACTCCAAGCCTTTCACCTCTCGAACCGTTCAAGAGTGCAATCTCCTGATCAGCACTTTCTAGGTCCCTGCTCGTTGACTCGAGCTTGGGCAAGAGCTCTTCGAGGAGGGCTTCATCTTGACTAAGTTGAAGACGTTTCTGCTCGAGTAACGCCTCTTGGTTGGCGTACTTAGCCTTCATCTGTGAAAGCTGTCCTTCAGATCTCTCCCTGGCCTTCACAAAGTCTCCGTGGCGAGATCTCATCTGGTCAATCTTGGACTTCTGATTCGTCAACTCTGTAAAGAGGCGGTTGGTACGAGTAGAAAGGTCACTCTCGCTTGCTTCGATGCTCGAAATTGCGTCCAGGTTTACCTCTTTAGAGGAGCTCTGAACATCCTTCTCGCGCATCTCCAAGTCGGCCAATAGTGGTTCTACTCCGACAACCTCCTTCTCGATCTCTTCGCGGGAACGACCGAGGGTATCGAGGATTCTTCTCGCCTCGGTTAACTTCGAATCATCGAGAAGGACCTTCACTCGATCCCCAAGTGCCCGCTGTCGCTCAGTTGAGATTGCTATCGCTACGTTGAGGTCGCTCTTTACGACCTCCAGCCGCGCGATCGAACTTCGGTGGAGAGAGTCATCAAAGCTGGAGAGGCGTTGCTCGAGTTGCTCGAGTTCTAAAACACCACTAGCGCGCCGCCTCTCGAGGACCTGTATCCGCTCAACTAGCTCTTCTTCAAGATTTGCGCCGCCTAAGCTCAGCTCCAACTGCGCACGATAGGTGCTTCCAAGGATGTACGCCCGCAATTGAGCGATTTCGTCATTGAGGTCGACGTGGCGTTTAGCGGCTTTGGCTTGACGCTCAAGTGGCCTAATTCGCTTTTGCAGCTCCCGGGCAACCTCGCTCGCCTTAGTGGCCTCCTCTTCAACTAGGAGAAGCCGCCGCATAGTTCGCTCTTGGCGACGTCGATACTTAGCAATTCCACTCGCGTCTTCAATGATCGCACGCCGCTCAGTCGGCTTAGCGTCAAGTATCTCATCGAGATTACCTTGAGAGATGATGATGTGCTGGCCCTTGCCGATCGATGCATCCGCAAGAAGTTCGCTAACGTCGATGAGGCGAACATCTTTCCCATTTAGCTCGTAGCCCGAATCGCCTCCACGAGCAAGAAATCTACTGACGCCCACCTCGGAAAAGTCGATTGGGATCTGTCCATCACCGTTATCGATGATCATCGTGACCCGAGCACTCTTGGCGCCGCTTCGGCCATCTCCTCCACCGTAGATGACATCTTCCATCTTGGCAGAGCGCAGTGACTTCGGCGTCTGCGTACCCAAGGTCCAACTAATTGCATCGACGATGTTGGACTTACCGGATCCATTTGGACCAACTACGACATTGACTCCACGAGAAAATTCAATGGTCGTAGGATTCGCAAATGACTTGAAGCCTTTAATCGTGAGGGAACGGAGAAACATAGCTAATTTGGCTCCTACCTATTTGCCTCAACATTGCCGACTTTTACGTTGTCAACATGGGCATTCCTCAAATCAATTTGCGACAAATCTACGTAACTTAAATCTACGTGGTTCGAAGAGTGGCGCAAGGGAAGGGAAAAATTATGTTGCAGTCCCTCTGGGGAGCGTGGCCTCTGGCAACTTGGACAGAAGAAGGTGGAACGCCCCTTCATCACTACCCTTTCAATAAAGGCGTCACACCTTTGACAGCTCTGGCCTGCTCTTGCATAGACGTTATGGAGCTTCTGGTAGCCACCAAGCTCCCCTGCCACATCTCGATAACTTCGATCAGCCAACGACGAGCCCCGAAGTTCAATCGCCTTGCCAAGTATCGCCCTTACCGCACTTCGTAGGCGTAAAATCTCCTCTGGATTCAAATCTCCAAAGGTGACAAATGGATTGATGCGAGCCTCGAAGAGAATCTCATCGCCGTACATATTTCCAATTCCACCGATAAGTGACTGGTCAAGGAGTTGAAACTTGATTGGCATCGATCGTCGCGCACCGCTTGCCATAAGCCTTTCAAGGGGATCCGGAGACGTGAGGGCGTCGGGTCCCAACTTAGAGAGAGAACGCGGGTGCTTTAGCTGTGGGTCAAAGTCAAAGTCAACGAACGCGCGGCCAAATGTTCGCGGATCGTAGAAGGCCAGGAAGCTTCCGTCGTCAAAACGTAGTCGCAGATGGCTGTGGCGATCAAAGAGTAGCTCATCTCCAGTGAGGTGCGACGACCGTAGTTGCCCCGACATTCCCATATGCATCACTAGTGAGAGATTGCTCGTGCGCGTAGCAAGAGAAAGTGTAAGGTACTTAGCATAGCGCCCCACCCCTTCTATCTCACAACCTAAAATTGCCGAAGTGAAAAAGTCCCTTGAGATGCAGTCACGTATAATTCGATCGGAACCTACGTAAACCTCTTCGATCCTGCGACCTACTACAACCTTCTCGATCCCTCTAGCTAACGTCTCAACCTCAGGAAGCTCTGGCACGAATCAAATTCCTCTTGCTAACCAAAAATAGGGTTCTAATAAGACTAGATGCGAATGGCTCTCGCCAACTGTAAGCGGGAAAATGATCGCAACAGCCATTGGGGTCTTGAAACTTCGGTCCTAAGCACAGATATCTGTTAGCTTTCAACCAGTGAACACTACCGCGTAGTAACCAAACAGTACCCGCTTATTAGAGTGTCAAAAAGTTAGAAAAATCAAACATCGTTTGCTAACGACACATCCCCATCTTTACCTAACAGACCACTTAACGCCTCTAGTGCAGCCCTCTGCTCTGCCTCTTTCTTCGAAGGACCTTCGCCAGAGAAAACCCTAGTTCCGATGGTGATCTCCGCTATAAAGGACGGCATGTGATCTGGACCGCTAGCGGTGATGTGGTACTTGGGTAGAGGATTTCCCAGCCGAGCCTGATAAATTTGCAACTCACTCTTCGGGTCGAGGCGGCTCTCGACTATTTCAATCTTGCCAATATTTACCAAGAGACACCGATCGACGAATTCCATGGCACTTTCATCACCCAAGTCAAGAAAGACAGTTGCCACAACTGCCTCAAAGGCACCAGCAAGGATGGTGCGCTTGCTTCGACCGCCACTCGACTCTTCGCCGACACCTAAAGTCAGATAGTCACCAATATTAAGTTGACGAGCCAATTGAGCCAAAACATCGGTGTTCACCAGATTTGCCCTTCCGATGGTCAAACGACCTTCGTCAAAGTCGGGAAATTCCATGAAGAGGCGGCGAGAAACATAAGCGGCAAGGATCGAATCACCCAAAAATTCAAGGCGCTCGTTATCTGGGAACCCCTGATTCTCAAGTGTGTACGATCTATGAGTCAAAGCCTCGCGAAGGTGCGGCAGCTCATGAGATAACTCACTAGGGCTACCTCCACGGCTCTTTGTTAGAGAGCTCAAGACTACGACGATATTTGGAAGATCGATCCCTACAGTCGAAAGATCAACGTTGGCACGACCCTTTGCCATCTACTTCACCTTCAGATTGAAAATTACGCTAGGGCGCCGGCATCTATCGACTTCGATTACTATCGATGAGTCAAATGCCCCTCGTCCCGAGATCAATTTAACTTTCGACACCGAGTTTTTCAGCAATGTAGTCGACGGCATCTGAAACTGTCTTCAAGTCCTCAAGATCCTCGTCTTCGATCCGGAATGTGTTAGATGGTGTCGAGAACTCATCTTCCATCGCCTCTACTAGCTCGATCAATGCTAGCGAATCGGCACTTAAATCGTCGTTGAACGAGTAGCTGATATTGACGCTCGAAGGGTCGATCTCAAGGATGTCGGCGAGATGATTTTGAATCGCTTCAAAGATCGCTGCTTTAGTCTCGTACGTCTTAGCCACTTTTTAGTTTCTCCTAGATCAAATGGAATGATTGAAAGAATAATCTCTCTTGGGGTTTATTGGCTACTTGGTAACGGTAGCGGCTATCTTTTCAGCGAGGCCGTCTTCAGCTAAGCGCATGGACGTAGCTATTGCGTTATAGATCGCAGTAGAAGATGATGATCCGTGCGATATCACACAGATTCCCTTCACTCCGAGGAGCATTGCTCCGCCATAGGTATCTGGATTCAATTCGTCAAGGAGTGGAAGTAACTTAGGAAGTGCAAGGTCGACGACGTCACTTCCATTTTCACCAGCAGCAAGAGCCTCGAAGATGGCTTTTGCTAGGGTCCTCATGGCACCCTCAAGGGTTTTTAGGACAATATTGCCTACGAAACCATCGCAAACGACGACGTCGACGTTTGCACTCATTACGTCGCGTCCTTCGACGTTCCCGATGAAGTTGATATTTGGCGATGCGTCAAGGAGACTCCAAGCCTCTTTGACGAGGTCGTTACCTTTACCCTTTTCTTCACCAATACTTAAGATACCCACTCTGGGAGAAGCGATTCCGAATAGCTCGCTCGCATAGACAGATCCCATCTCACCGAATTGAACAAGCCACTGGGGTTGAACCTCTGAATTTGCTCCAGAGTCGATAACTACCGTTGGCGTAGAACCGGGAACCGGAATGACCGTTGCGATAGCTGGACGGGCAACCTTTGGGAGCCGACCCATCTTTAAAAGAGCCGACGCCATTGTGGCTCCGGTATTTCCCGCAGATATCATCGATGACGCCCTGCCCTCTTTCACCAATTCGGCGCACCGAACCAATGAAGAGTCGCGCTTCGTTCTTACCGAAGAAGCAGGGTCATCGTGCATCTCGATGACTTCACTTGCAAACTCAACCTCAAAGCCTTCAATCGCAAGTGGACCAACGACCTCTTCCGTCCCAACGAGAATGAGAGGGGCGCCTAACTCTGCTTTGGCGCGCCTTGCTCCCTCAATGACAACATCTGGGGCATTGTCTCCACCCATGACGTCTAGCGCCAAGGGCAACAAGACTATCGAACCTCTATGGCTTGACGTCCGTGGTACCAGCCACAATTAGCACATACGTGGTGGGGACGCTTAGCAAAGTTACACTGCGGGCAACTGCTCTTTGATGGGGCGTTCAAGAACCAAGCAGTAGATTGGTGGCTTCGGCTCTTGCTCTTAGACTTCTTACGCTTAGGTACTGCCATCTCAATAAATCTCTCTGTTACTTACGCATCTAGGTAGCAACTACCAGTGCAAACCATTCGCCGTTTCGTACCGCACCAACGAGGTAATTCTCAATAGAGCGGCTCAAAATACGCCCAAAAGAGTTTATTAGCCATCTTCGAGGTTGCGGCCGTAAATTTCCCTATTGTAATTCAAGTTATATTTCGCTACTTGAGTTGATCCAAAACCCTAAACCTAGGGTCAGTCCCATCGTCGTCGTGCATACAGTCGATATCGTTACGGTTAGCTCCGCAAAATTGACACAGCCCTTTACAGTCGGGGCGACAAAGTGGTGCCGCTGGAAGAGCAAGTACGATGGAGTCTCGAACCATCTCTGTAAGGTCGATGAATTCCCCCTCTAATGGATAGCTCTCCTCCTCATCGCCATCTTGCAAGTAGAGCTCTCGGATCTCAACATTTATGTCATCGCCGCTTTCCCTAAGGCATCTGCGGCATTCAGTAATTATTTCAACTTTTGCGTTCCCTGTGAACAAAATTCCAGGATGTGCAGCCTCAAGGCGACCAACTAGATGGACTTCAGCACCATCTGGAACCCTTGCTGAAGATACAAACATATCGTCGATCGTACCGACGAGATCGATGTCCACGATCAATTCAGGGCGATGGAGCAGCTTTGTTACGGAGACGCGAAACTCTTTTGTCATGATAAATCCTAGATATCTTCAATCAAAATGCACTTAAGTAGGGGATATGATCCTACCCGTGCAAGCTAAAAATCCTCATCGAAGTCGTCGTACGGAAGCTGGCCTCGCCCTTGGCGTTGTCCTCTGCTGGAGAGCGTTCGTTCCTCTTCGTAGCTAGATGGACCTTCAAACAGGTCACCACCTTGACGAAATTCACCCTCTCCATCACCCCTTGATATCTCCAAGGGCACGATGTTCTGAGATAGCCTGTCACGTCCAGCCTTTACCGAGCGGGCGATATTCGAAAGAGCGATTTCAAGCTCAGCTAGCTTTTGGTCAGCATAATTTTCGGCCTCTACCCGAAATCTAGAGGCCTCCTCCCGAGCTCGAACACTTATTCCGTTGGCGTAACTTTGCGCACGACGAACGATCTCCTGCTTTGAGACCATCAACTCCGCCTGCCGACGCGCCTCATCCATAATCTCATTCGCCTCGTACTGGACTCGCTCCAAGTACTTTTCCTGTTCCTTCTTGATCCAGCTAGCTTCGGCCATCTCGGCAGGAAGGTTCTCCTTCGCCAGCCGAACCAGGTAGACAACTTCATCACGGGGAATCATGACCGATGCAGACAGCGGAATCGCCTTGGCATTTAAAATCAGCCCTTCAAGGCGATCGAGGATTGAAACGATGTCGTCAGAGGTCTTTTCCGGTCCTTCGTCGTAGTAGGACATCATCACCTCAGTCTTCTAGAACAATTGGTAGGTCTATCTTGCAATTAAGATTAGCAATCACAACCTCAAATCTCACACCAACCACAAAAAGTGACCGGGGGCGACGAAATCGCATAGCTTGACGACAAAACATTCAAGTTATCTACGTTTTGACCCGATGACACAGGTATTGAAGTAAGGTCAATTTGCCTCCAGATCGAAAGGTTTGGAGGCTGACCAAGGCCCACTAATTCCTAAAGACGAAGTCTCCCCGCTCATCGCTCAAGTAGTCCGCAACCTCTTCTTCGAGTAGTGGGTAACGCCTCAACTCAAGATCGCTCCTTAGAAGTTCCAGGGCCAACTTACGCGCCTTCAGAAGAAGGTTCTTATCCCTGAGTAGTGAAGCGACCCTAAAGTCACTTCTTCCTTTTTGCCTAGATGCAGTAATGGTTCCGCTACCGCGAAGCTTTAGGTCCATCTCGGCTAATTCAAAGCCATTAGTTGTCGAGCAGATCGCCTCCAGGCGCTCTGTGGTATCGG
The DNA here is from genome assembly GCA_021826315.1 of Actinomycetes bacterium. Classification (GTDB taxonomy): domain Bacteria; phylum Actinomycetota; class Acidimicrobiia; order Acidimicrobiales; family Acidimicrobiaceae; genus Acidithrix. The sequence goes on along the minus strand of JAKAZZ010000016.1, from coordinate 42,871 downwards.
CCATCAACTCCTCCTTGGTCTCGACCAAGTAGCAGTAGGACTGATGTTGACCTCGACCAACGCGACCCCTTAGCTGGTGGATCTGAGCAATGCCAAAGCGGCCTGCGTCCATAATCATCATCACTGTCGCATTAGGTACGTCGACTCCAACTTCAATCACCGTCGTGGCTACGAGGACATCAATATTCTTCGCTCTGAAGTCCTCCATAACCGCCTCTTTCTCAGCCGGACTCATTTGCCCGTGCATTAGCCCAAGGCGAAGATCTTTTAGTCTGCCGTGTCGAAGCTCGTCGTAGATCTCCGTGGCGCTCCTCGCAGCTATCTTCTCGGACTCCTCCACAAGTGGACAAACTATGTAGGCCTGTCGACCATCAGCCACTTCACGCTCTATACGAATAAATGAGCGGTGCAATTCATCTTCATTTCGAGCCCACTTGGTTACAATTGCACTGCGTCCAGGTGGCATCACATCCAAAACGCTTACATCCAAGTCGCCAAAGAGAGTCATAGCCGCGGTTCTTGGGATCGGCGTGGCAGTCATAATGAGAACGTCAGGTTCACTATCGTTTGAAAAGCGCTCCTTCAGTAGAGAACGTTGCTCAACGCCAAATCGATGCTGCTCGTCGATTACGATCAAACCCAAGTCAGAAAAGCCCACTCCTTCAGAGAGGAGGGCGTGAGTGCCAACAACGATATCGATCCCTCCGCCTGCGAGAGCCTCTAGTAGAAGCCGTCGCCTAGCTGCGGTGACCTTTCCGGCTAAAAAGTCGATGGTCACTGGTCGTCGCTTATCGAAAAAGACCGAATCACTACGCTTCTCGTCAACTTCGAGGCCATCGATCATTCTGCCAATTGAACGAAAGTGTTGTTCGGCCAAGACCTCAGTAGGAGCAAGGATGGCAACTTGGTAACCCGACTGAACCGCAAAGAGGGAGGCACATATAGCCACTAGAGTCTTGCCCGAACCTACATCTCCTTGTAGCAAGCGGTGCATTGGAACCTTGGATGCCATATCCCTAGCAATTTCGGCGATAGTACGAACTTGTGCCGTAGTAGGAGTAATTGAAAGGGTCCTAAAGAATCTCTCGACGATCGTCTCGGTGCTATCGATCTCGAGGTTGGGTTGAAAGTGCGTCGATGGGTTGAAGTTAACCGAACGACCGCCAACGATACTCAATCGATCCACTCCAGTTACATCGTGTACCTTGCCGCGCTCTTGCTTTTCTATCTCCAACTTCGATCGAACCAATTTCAGCTGCAGTCGAAGTAGTTCGTCAAAGGCAAGGCGACGTCGTCCGGACTCAACATCCTCCATGGAGTCGGGAAAGTGGATCAACCGATATGCACTATTTCGATCGAGTAGTGCCTCCCTCTCGAGCAAGGTTGGAGAGAGTGCTTCGCAGATTTCGCCTGCGCAATCTAGGGCGCTGCGAATGAAACGTGGCATCTCATCGGACCTAAATTCAAAGCGCTCAGAGTGTGGATAGATCGGTACGATCCGACCCGTTCGGTCACCTACGAGATCGATCAGAGGGTTCACCATCGACGAGGTATTACGAAAGCGTTCAATCCTTCCGAATATTGCAGCCTCAGTACCAATCTTTAGCTGATGCTTGCGCCATGGTTGATTGAAGAAGGTAAGGCGAAGGCGAGCACTCTGGTCACTTACGATCGCCTCGATTACCTCTTTTCCTTTTGCGCGATAGCGTGACTCAACCGCAGTAATGGTGGCGATCACAAGGACCTCTTGGGCCAATGGCGCCTCGGCAATCGTCATGTGATTCCTGCGATCCACGTAGCGTCGAGGAAAGTATTCAATCAGGTCGACCAAAGATTCAAAACCACCACGCTTCAGTGCTTCGATCTTGGTTTTGGCGATTGTGTCGATAGAGTCAACGGATAATTGGCTGAGACGTCGAAGAGTCGAACACATGTACACATTCTATTTCAAAAAGCAGGCTAATGCCTCGGGCGTTTTATCGCCTGGGACACAGGAGATGAAATTGAGTAACCAGAGCGCAAAAGTAGCTATTCAATTCCAATCAGATAGGGGTAGTTGGGCTGCTGACCGTGGTGGAATTCGACCTCGATATCGGGAAAGTTCATCACCATCCACTCGCTGATCTCCCTTGAAATCGCGACAGTCGATCCCTCACCTTCGATCACAGTTACGATCTCTGACTCGTCAGTAAGTAGCTTTCCGATGGTATCGATAATTACCTCTGTCAAGTCAGAAGAGACCGATATGATCCCATCAGTCGCAATACCAATGTATTCACCACTCCTGATTCTGCCAATCGTATCTTGGTAGTCCCGCACGGCGCGGGTAATCTCAGCTACGACAACCCTCTTAGCCCCCTCCTGCATCGCCCTGTAGTTCTCGTCGATGGCGACCATTGGATCAAACGATACGAGGGCACTCATTCCCTCAACGACCCCGCGCGTCGGGATTACCTTTACGTTCTTGGTAGAGACCTCAGCGGCTATCTGCGCAACGGCCGTAACGTTTGAGTTGTTCGGAAGGACGATAACGTCCGCCGAGGGAGCTTCATCGATGGCCTTTAGGATTTCGTCCGTTGAAGGATTCATGCTCTGGCCTCCCTGCACGATCCGATGGACGCCCAATGACCGAAGGATCCTTCGAACTCCGTCACCATTTGCTACGGCAACTACGGCGGTCTTGGGAACCTCTTTTACCTCAACGCCGTATAGGTCAGGAGCGCCTACACCCTTTGACTCTAGGACCCATCGCTCCTCTCGCACCTGTTCGTGCAAGTCAGTAACTCTGATATTGGAGACTTGACCGCTCTGGATTCCAGCCTCAATCGAGGCACCAATATCATCAGTATGTATGTGGCAGTTGTAGGTATCGTCTTCACCTACGATGACAATCGAGTCACCTAGCGAGGCCCACAGCTCTTTGAAATTATCTATGAGTGCCTCCGAGAGGGTATTTAAGATAAACATTACCTCGTAGCGTGGACCATCCTCAGAGGGATCATCATCGCTTGGCACGCTAGGAACCAACGTCAAAGGCACCTTTGCCTCGAAGCTGAAGGGAACTTCGATACCCCAAGTAAATTTCGTGGAATTAACGACGAACGCTATCGCAGCCACGAAAAGGACAAAACCAGCACCACCCGAATCGACCACATCCGCCCGAGCCAGAGCCTCAAGGTACTTTGGAGTCTCATCCAACGACCTCTGGGATTCGTCAAAGATGATGTCTGCAAAGGTAGTGATACGTTCACCAGAGTTTGCATCTGCGATCTGAGCGACATCGCGCAGAACGGTGAGGATAGTTCCTTCAACAGGTCGCAAGACAGCGCTTCGTGCACGCTCATTAGCAGTTATCAAAAAGGTCGCTATGTCGCGCGAACTCACCTCAGTGTCGATATCTTCGCCGCCAAAAGTTGAGGCAAAAGAAGCAATCACCTGCGACAGTATGACACCAGAATTACCTCGGGCACCAAGCAGGGCTCCCTTCGAGATCGCCTTTGCTTGTACGGCATCGACGCCAACAAGGTTATCGAAGTCGACTTGAGAGAGGGCCTCTATGGCAGAGCGGACCGTAAAGTACATATTCGTTCCAGTGTCGCCATCGGGAACTGGAAAAACATTCAATCGATCGATCCGGTCACGAAACGATTCAAGGATTCGATAGTAACGCTTTAGAACCGAGACGAGGAACTCGCCCTTTGCAACCATTTATCCATCCGCTCTGTGAAACTAGATATAGACAATATAGGAGATAAAGGGGGAATTACCAATAACCCAACTATGCTGATATGGCTAAATTGTTTGAGTCGAATCGTAACGCCAGGAGAAAATATGGCTTCGGTATGTCAGGTTTGCGGCAAGGGCCCACACTTCGGAATGTCCCTTAGCCACTCGCATCGTCGTAATAAGCGTCGTTGGAACCCAAATATCCAACGAGTTCGTGCCGTTGTATCGGGATCAACTCGTCGTATCAATGTTTGCACCTCGTGCATCCGTTCAGGGAAAATAACCAAGGCAGCGTAGATAAGATTGAGAGCGTGAATAAAAGCGCTCTACTTTACCTATCCTTTGGTGGCCCAAATACCGAAGATGAGATATTACCCTTTATGGAGAATGTGACCCGTGGTCGCAATATCCCTCAAGAACGTCTCATCGAGGTATCAAAGCACTACTACCTATTCGGTGGCAAGAGTCCAATCAACGAAATTAACCTCGATATCATAGAGAGACTGAAGGCCGTGCTCAAAGAGCGCGGCCTTTTAGTTGATCTCTACTTTGGGAACCGTAATTGGGAACCATACGTAGGTGATATCGTGAAAGATATCGCAGCCGACGGTTTTGAAAACTTCTTCTACTTCGCCACCTCGGCTTACTCTTCGTACTCAGGATGTCGGCAGTATCGCGAAGACGTATCACGCGCTATGGATCAACTATCCGACGCGTCAGCTATCAAGCTTCCTCACTTTTACAACCGAAGAGGATTCGTTCAGCCATTTATCGACGACATCATAGAAAAGGTCACATCCCTCGATATGCCTCTTACCGAGATCGAGATCTGCTATAGCGCGCACTCTGTACCGCTTTCGATGGTGGAAGCTAGTTTTTACACTCAACAACTCGGACAGGCGATCTCCTACATCCACTCCAAGGTTATTGGGCACTTCGGCGAAGAAATTTCGCACGCTAAGGTCTACCAATCGCGCTCTGGTCCCCCGAACCAGCCGTGGCTTGAACCTGACATCAGCGACCATATGGCGACGCTTCAAGGAAAGAAGGGCGTCATCTCCGTACCAGTCGGCTTTATCTCCGATCACATGGAGGTGATTTACGACCTTGATACCTTGGCCAAAGATAATGCTGCGTTGCTCAACCTTCAATATCTTCGGGTAAAAACACCGTCACCCTCTCCCCTCTTTATCGAGATGATTGCAGATCTCCTCGAGGAAGAGCTAGACCCCTCAATCGAACGACGCGTAATAAAAGAGGTTGGAGAGCCTTTTGATACGTGCGGACAAAGATGTTGTCTCGTGGAACGCCCTCGTCATTGACCAAACCATACGTGCCATAGCCAAACGGATAGTCACAAGCTCTTCTCTTTCATCGATCGATCGATCAGCTGAATCTAAGTTGGCGAAGTTACTAAACGCGTTCGGAAAAGCAGCATAGCTTTTCGCCTTGCCGCAAATCGGTAAAGGGTTCAAAGTGGTGAATTCGGGAATGTGATTCTATTTACAAGGATGGGTACTTATACGAACAGTGGTACCTAGCAAAGAGAGGGTGCCGCTAGATACCACTTGTCGGCCTAGATATTTATGAGTACCTATAAATGAGATCGAAGGGGCGCAGCCAGCTGAACTAATCTGCGTGGCTGTTCCCCTTTTCCTTCTATCGATTGGACTAGATGTAGGTCTTGAGGATCTCAAGCTGACGCAAGAGCTTTGCGGGAAGCCTATCGCCAAAGGTGTCAAAGTGGCCACCGATCGCATCGACTTCATTCGCTAGCTCCGTACCATCTACATGGAAGAGCTCAGAGAGCTGCTCGTCAGAGATTCCTAGATTATCATCTGCGATGTCTTGCACCTTAGGAACAACACCATATGGGCCTTCGATGCCTTCTGCTTCGCCTTCAAGTCGGGCTACGATCCAAGCGAGAACTCGCGCATTCTCACCGTATCCTGGCCAAATGAAGCGATTATTCGCATCTTTGCGGAACCAGTTCACCATGTAGATCTTGGGAAGGTTGACGTTTTCCTTTTCGCCGAAGCTCAACCAATGAGCAAAGTAGTCGCCCATGTTGTAACCGCAGAATGGCAACATTGCGAATGGATCACGACGAAGATTTCCTACCGCACCAACTGCTGCCGCCGTGGTCTCAGATGCCATGGTCGAACCTAGGAAGACTCCGTGATCCCAGTCGCGCGACTCAGCTACGAGAGGAACCAAAGAGCGACGGCGGCCACCAAAGAGCATGGCGGAGATCGGTACGCCTGCTGGATCTTGCCACTCCTCGGCTATCTGCGGAGCTTGGCCCGCTGACACTGTAAATCTGGCGTTTGGATGAGAGGCCGGCTTACCCGAAGTTGGATCGTAGCTCTCTCCCTTCCAATCGGTAAGGTTATCTGGGCGATCGCCATCCATGCCCTCCCACCATACGTCTCCATCTACGGTAAGTGCGGTGTTGGTAAAGATCGTGTCGTGCGTAATGGTCCTCATGGCATTGGCATTCGTCTCATACGAGGTACCAGGAGCAACGCCAAAGAAGCCTGCCTCTGGGTTTACGCCGTAGAGGCGACCATCTTCGCCCAAACGAAGCCAGCAGATGTCATCGCCTAGTGTCTCAACCTTCCACCCTTCGAGAGATGGCTCCAGCATTGCTAGGTTAGTCTTACCGCAGGCTGATGGGAAAGACCCAGTTACATAGTGCACTTGGCCCTTGGGGGAGGTCAGCTTTAGCAAAAGCATGTGCTCTGCGAGCCAACCCTCATCGCGGGCCGTTGCAGATGCAATTCTAAGTGCAAGACACTTCTTGCCAAGGAGGGCGTTGCCGCCGTAACCAGAACCATAGGACCATATCTCACGAGTCTCTGGGAAGTGGGAGATGTAAATGTTGTCTGGGTCACAGGGCCACGCAACGTCGCTTTGACCTTGGGCAAGCGGGGAACCCACCGAATGGATGCAGTGGATAAAGTCGCCGTCGTCGCCAAGCTGCTCTAGAACGCTCGTGCCCATCTTGGCCATAATGCGCATATTGGTAACTACATATGGCGAGTCCGTTAATTGGATACCGATCTTTGAAAATGGAGAACCAAGAGGACCCATAGAAAACGGAATAACGTACATGGTACGCCCCTCCATTGAACCGGCATACAGGCCATTCATGGTCTGCTTCATTTCACTTGGATCACGCCAGTTATTGGTAGGGCCGGCGTCGATCTCCTCGGTGGAGCAGATAAAGGTACGATCCTCTACACGTGCAACGTCCCTCGGATCGGAGTGTGCCCAATATGAATTGGGACGCTTGACGTCGGATAGTTTCCTAAAGGTTCCCTTCTCGACTAGAAGTTGGGCTAGTTGATCGAACTCCTCCTTCGAACCATCGCAAAAGTAGATCGATGAGGGACGAGCCAGCTTAGCTACCTCTTCCACCCAATCGATCAGCCTCTTATTCGAAGTAGGATATTCCATTTATAACCCTTTCCCTTAGAAATCGGTGCGTCGCTAAGTATCAGATACTTTTTACTAGAAAGTGATGACTAATAATTATTACAAGCGAAACCGTAAATTGCAAAGGAAAATGGCATTAAATTCGAGTAAATGTAGATGAAATATGTCACAAAAAGAGTTTGAACTTCTAGAAAAGCACATAAAAGCTGGACGCAACGGTGATGAAACTTTGCTAGTCGGCATCGGCGACGATGCCGCGGTTGTAGCCGGGAACTCATCCCTGAAGTACAGCTACACCACAGATGCAACCATTGAAGGGGTCCATTTTTCACGAAGGTACTTCTCAGTTGCAGATATTGCGCGCAAGGTCGTCGCCGTAAACTTCTCGGATCTAGCCGCAATGGGTGCAACTCCCGAGTACCTCCTATCGTCGATCATCGCACCGCACCACTTCGAGGTCGGAGAGTTGATCGATGCCATTGCTGAAGAGGTATCAAAGTACGGTGCCGAATTGATCGGGGGCAATCTTTCACAGGGTGATACCCTAGCTGTCACAGCAACTGCCATTGGGACGAGCCCAGCCCAATCACAGCTACTCCTTCGAAGCGGAGCCTCGGAAGGCGACCTCCTCTATACAACTGGCCCCCTTGGCGCCTCTAGCGCCGGACTTCGTTCTTTCAATGCTCGCGCTTCAAATTATGCTCTCGAAGAACACAGCCCAGCGATGGAGTGGTTCCACCTAAATCCGATGGCGAAGGTCAACGAGGGTATCTGTCTTCGTGAAGCTGGTGTCCGGTGCGCCATAGACCTCTCTGATGGTTTAGTCGGCGATCTCCGCCACATTGCCAGACGCAGTGGCGTAAGAATCGTTATCGACGATCCACCGCAACGTAACGGAGCAACATTAGATGACTGCCTCTACGGAGGCGAAGACTACGAACTCATCTTTGCAGCACCACCATCCTTGGAGATCGTCGAGATCTTCAAAGAAAGCCACCTTGAGGCTCCAATTCTCTTCGGGCACGTAGAGGCCGGTGACGCTACCGTGGTAGCCACGGGGATTGAGCTTAATCGAAGTGGCTTCGAACACGTCTTCTAGGAGAATCGGCCTACATATACGCACTAGCTAAGGGGCAGTTCAGTACCTATGACTACCGATCTACATATGGGCAATGGCGACATCCACTGTTGCAGCAGTAGCCTCGCTTTATGTGCTTGAGGGCGGTCATTACCAAAAAACCAGTGGGCACATCAAAATAGAAGTCACTACCCTGCTCTAATGAGTCAAGGTAAGCCTCGAGACGGGCTTTGGCATTTGTGTCACTGTAATTAAATCGATCTTTAGAGGGTATGAATGCGCGACGCATGGGAAGTTTGAGCCCTTGGGCTTCGATCAGCGCCTCTCCCACCACTTCGATTCGATCGAGGATCTCTTTGAAATCCTCTGCTGACATCTTCCTAGATTGGTCCAAAAGAACCCTCGTACGTTACGACCACTTCCCCATCGCGTAGAGCGCTTCCAACAAATCGCTCTCCATCCCTTATCACCGAAAAGGAGGCCATCTCATCTTCAAAGAGGGTCGAGTGGAGGCGGAATTTAAGGCCCACAATCTCTTCTCCACTACGGCACAGGCAATTAGCCAAGGTAGCGCCTACGGTTGCTAGCAGCGGGCCTTGGACTACTAAGCCCGGCAGAGATTCAACTTCACGGCAGTAATTACGATCTAGGTGGATCTTATGGCCGTTGTAGGTCAACGCCGAGTAGCGAAAGAGCATCGACGCGTTCGCCGCAAAGTGAGCGCGCGCACCAGCTTCGGTCGTCGAAAGGCCATAGAGCCCCCTTTTATCCACGTCGCTCTCTTCGATCTGTCGCGGACTTGGTCGCTTTGAAAGATATACCAAATTTTGGGTATCCCTAAATATTTGCGAACCAGTAGCCCCGCTAGTAACTTCATGCACGATGTCGATGAAGGTGAGCTCTCCGCTTCTACCAACTTTGGTTGCAACCCTATCGATACTTGAAATCTTTAGATAATCACCCTTTTCTAAAAAGCGATCCCGTAGATCCAACTCGCCGCCGGCATACATCCGATAACCCCGGATCGTCGGTGGAACGAGCGAATGGTCGTCGATCACTTCGTGTCCATCATTTCCATATCGAGCCGGAGGAAAAGAAGTGGGAAAGAAGATCCAGGGTGTGACTATCCCGGGAGGCGACAGTGAGATTTCGGGACAATCCAATAGATCGGCGAGTAGCTGAGTGCGCATTGATAAAAATGTGTCGCCTACGGTTATGACGGTGGGAAAATCTGAGCTCATTGACCGAAAATTATAACAAGATAAGAAATACTCCGAGTTCAAGGCCAACTTATTTAAGGAGGTTTCAGATTTACCATTTTGAGCGACTAGCCTCTAACTCCTAGTCAACTTAGGAAGCTGCAAATTTTGGTAACCGCGTTCGTGCTAATTCAAACTGAAGTGGGGCGAGTCTCCGAAGTAGGTGAGAAGCTTTCACAGCTTCCAGGCGTAGAGTTTGCTGACGAGATAACTGGACCCTACGACGTTATTGCTCGAGTCGTCGCAGAAGACCTCACCGAACTAGGCAACTCAGTCACAACTGCTATCGCTAGAATCCCTGGCGTTACACGTACTCTGACGTGCCCAACGACCAAATCGATCAAGCTCCATTTAGCCTGAAGCTTTCAAAAGGCTCCTTAGCCGATCTAAGTTGCTCGGAAAATTTTGATTCAAGGCTTAGAAGGAGACATCACTCACCTCAATGCGATTCACGGACTGAAGATTAATCTGAGACCAACTATCTTCTGTCAGTAGTGGGCACTTCCCTATGGGTGGTACGCGGCCGCGACTATGAAGGCACGAATCCCTAGACCAGCGACAAACAGTCCACCGATGCCGTACAACCAGTAGAGCCACTTTGCCATCGAATCACGGTATGCGAACAGGAAACCAGAGGCGATAATCGCCACAAATCCATAGAAGGGGTGGAAAGCGGCCATCTTCTTGTGCTCTCCTACTACGAGGTAAATCCCAGTTAGCACTTGGATGTAGATCGCAGATTGAACGAAAACGGTGAACCACCAAAGTGCTCGAGTCCTCATCTTGACGTTCCTGATAGCAGCCAAGGTCCAAATTCCCGCGAGTGCATTGCCTCCGATTACGATCCAGGCCCATACAACGTGGAAGTCAGTTACTGAGGCGATCATCTAAAACTTTCCTAGCCCTCGTCCTTTTGAACCTCTAGCCTAGCCCACCGCCATCAAGTTCATAGGTGCCACACGAAGTCCGAGCCGCCTTACTACTACCACCGACCAAGGATCGGACCTCGCCGTCGCGACCTAGTAGCATCATCTTTCACCTCCATCACCTCCATCTCTTGTGAGCGAGAAATATTTGGCGATATCTCATCTCGCCGACGCATCACCCTCGTGAATCCTCCATTGCCAGAGAAAAGGAGGATCTCGTCCCTCGGAGTAGCAAATATCTCTGATGGGGTAACGCGAGGGTGAAAGTGTTCGCTGTAGGTCACAGATGGAGGTGCAAGGAGTGAACGACGGGAAGATCTACTTCGAAGAGTCACAACGTCCTCTCCGCCAAGAAGTGAAAGGTCGCGGAGTGTCTTACTGTCTGCAATCCCAGGAAAGATCGCCACATTACCAAAAAGGGTTATAAATCCGTCGCTTTCGCTTCCCCAACGGTGGCGAGCCTGCGAAAGATCCTGTAAGACTCCCATGACTAAGACTCCTTGGCTCGCCCCTTCTGAAAGTATCGAGGCAAGATCCCTAAGCGGTGCAATGTTGGCCATCTCATCTAGTAGGAGCGCAACATTTGGTTTAGGAACAAAGGTTTCATCTCGTATCGAGCGATCTCTAGCCCACTCGTAACTAGCTCCTTTTACCGCCTGCATCAATCCAAGAACTACTGGCGCGACAATCTGTTGCTGTGCTGCCGGTGCTACCACGTAGATGGTATCGCACGACCGGACAAATCCCTTGGGGTCAAAGTTAGCTTGTCGTTCCTGATTTAGCACAGAGGGACTTCGATAAGCCGAAAGAATCGAGGAGGCCGTTGATGCAATGCCACTCTGCTCCTTAGGAGCAGCCAATGCAACCGAGGAGAGGGTTCGAAACGCCTCGCTCTGGCCTTGGCTCTCCAATATCGCTAGAGCGTGGTCAAAGTTTCGTCCCTCTATCGTCTCCATCACAAAGTCCATAGAAAGATGCGTTGGTGCAACCTTGGCTGCTAGAAGGATCGAGGAGATAACGGCCTCAGCACGCTCTTCCCAAAAGTTAACCTGCCCACCCCTGCTGGCGGTAAGGGAAGCACCGAACATTGCATGCGCCATCATCATTGCGTCATCGAAGGTATCTATGGCTGATATGGGTGAGAAGTAGAGTCTGTTAGCCCCCTTCAAATCCCTAACTGACTCCAAGGGGTCAAAGATGTAGACATCCCCCATTTCCTTACGAGCCCCAATGGTGTCGCCGATGATATCTTCTTTGGTGGAGGTAACGACTGTAGCAACCCCGAGACTCTTCAAGTTTGGAATAACTACGGAACGAGTCTTGCCACATCTAGGTGGACCAAGAATTAGAAGGTGCGATTCGGAAGAGAGGACTACGTCACCGCCACTTCCATGACCCAAATTGAACATCGCAAATCTCCCTCTATCGCCAAAGATAACAGACATGAGTTGAAGGTTTTAAACACGTTGAAGGAGGTATAAAAAATAAGGGACCCTTGCGTTATGCGAAAGGCCCCTTATTTGGCTAAAACAATTTTCGCTAGCACGAGAAAACTAACTCTCGCACGCACTTAAGGGAAAGCGACTATATCGGGGCCGCTCTCCAAACCTTGAGTTGATGTCCTCTAGTCGATTGAGATCGAGACTAGCTGAGCAGTCACTTCTTCCTCAATCTTCTTCTTGGCTAGGACGTAGTAGGTTATACCGCCCACGATCAGGCCAACGAAGACAGAGATATCTGCACCATTTGTGGCGTTAGAGAAGACCGAGACATAGTGAGGGTAGACGTCTATCGTCAACATCGCCCCGACCATTCCAGCTATCTGAGCAACTATACCTGGCAGAAAGATGCCGTTTCCGCGATAGTAGATTCCCCTATCGACAAGCTGGAGATCAGTTGCTGAGTATTGGCGCTTCCTCATAAGCCAATCAACTAAGTAAATAGCGGTCCAAGGAGCAACCCACACGATGATATAAAGAATGAACTCTGAAAGAAGCGTATTGAACGAAGAGGAAAAGATGGCATACGCCGCTAGCGAAGTACAGATAACTGTATCAAGCAGCGTTGCCTTCCAACGTTGTAACTTCAAACCGAGCGCCTGCAAGGTAACTCCTGAGGAGTATAGGTCCAAGCTGTTAATGGCAAAGATCTGGATGATCGCAACGATTAGGTATGGCCAGATGAACCAAGGCGTCAGCTTCGAGGCGATACCAGGGATCGATCCCGAGGCAGAGCCGGCAAAGGTAGCAGCAGCAGCACCGAGGATCATCAAGAGGACCGACGGAACGTAAGTTCCAAGGGTAACAAAGAGGACTGTCTTGCCCTTGGATGCATCACGAGGTAGGTATCTTGAGTAATCGTTACCATTTTCAGTCCATCCGAGGCCAGATGCTGCAAGAATGAAGGCGAGTCCCTCAGTAAGTGTCTGCCAGTTGGCACCGTGTGCCACCGAGTGAACATTTACCTTGCCAATGCTAAGAATAGCAAATACGAGGAAGAGTACAAAGAAAGGGATAACCAAGATCTTTAGCGTCTTTAGGATCGCTTGGTGGCCGAAGGCTGGCAGAATCAGCTGAATTGCTCCAGCGGCTACAAGGAGGACGATCTTCATAGTTGTAGAAGAGCCAACACCCACCTTGGAAAGGAGCGCCATTCCAGCGATAACAACAATAGCGATACCTTCGGTCTCAAAGCCGACTTGAGTCAACCAGTTGAAGAGCGCGATGAGCCTTGAACCCTTAGATCCAAAACTAGCTCGGTTGATGATAAAGGTAGTGGTTCCCGCCTCAGGACCTTGCAACGAAGCAACGCCAAGAAGAATATAGGAGAGGTTTCCTAGCAGTATCACAACTACCGACTGGAAGAAGGACAGGCCGAAACTCATCAAGACAGCCCCGTATACGAGGATCTCGACGTTGAAGATTGCACCGCCCCACATCCAGAAGAGGCTCGATGGGGTCGCCCACCTTTCACTCTTGGGAATGTAGTCGATGCCGCGCTTCTCGAGGGTGAACGGTCCTGCTTCCGCAATGGGAATCTCGAAGGCCTCTTTCAAGCTCTTTCACTCCTATTATCTGATTACTTCACGCGACTTAGCGCGCTACCTATACCTACCACTACTTCAGCTAAATTCCGCCTATGTAGCTCTTACTCGTCGGAGATATCTTCCCCGAGAGCCTCTCGCAGCTTCCTACGAAACGTTGATGTCACCCGATCTGCACGGGTACTCACAAAACCAGTTGCGCTGAGCGGAAATCCCTTGGCATGATAGGCCTCTTGGACTGCAAGATCTTCAATGATGATCTTCTCCTCATATGCGACCGCCTCGCCCATTGCGAGCTTGGACCCCCCTAAGTCATTACGAATCAAAAGAGAGTAAAGCCGAGATGAGCGTTCCGCAGATGGCGTGACAAAGAAAGCGATCGTGTTTACTCCGCCAGTTGCAAGAAAGTCGATACGGAGAGTCAGCTGAAATGGAGGAACAAAGCGATATGTAAGTCGCCGTCTTTGAACGAGCTCGTGCTCGCCAGTGTGGACTAGAGGATCCTCACGGTTCGAAAAGGAGTGTTCGTAAGTTGCCGTAAAGGATGTTCCCTCTTCAACGATCTCAAAGTCCTCCACAACTTTTTCTTCCCCATCGCCAAAGGTAGAGCTATGAACGAATGGAAAGTGAGCTACGTCTAGAAAGTTATCTGCCAAGAAGGCAGCGTATTGACGAGCATCGAAGGTCTCGAGGTATCCAACGTCGAAGTTTGGGTCATCAAACTCTTCGATCTCGATTATCTCGGCTTTGGGCTCGTCTATTGCAATGAAGACGAGGCCATAGCGCTCAACTACGGCGAAAGGTCCAGAAAGTGTTGCGGCCTTTGGAATCGAAGCGTCTTTGCCAAGAGCCGGAATTTCTATGCAGCCACCATCGAATCCAAACTTCCATCCGTGATATCCGCACTCAACGTACTCGTCACAGAATTTACCTATTGAAAGAGGTGCGCCACGATGAGGGCAGCGATCTTCAAACGCTATTACCTTGCCTTCACGACGCAGGAAAACGTAATCTTTTCCAAGAAGAGAAATAGGGGTAGGAGAATCATCAATATCGACCGACTTGGCGACGACATGGTAGAAAGAAGATAAGCGCTCGTCGCGATTATCGAGAAGGTTTTGCTCTCTCGGAGCCACGATCACCTCAAAAGTTTCTTCGAATGGCGAAAATGCCTACTAGATACGACCTTTGAAATAAGGCTAGTCGAGGCGCTTATCCATCCATAGCGTCGGTGTTACAAATCTGTTACAAGCCTTAGATTTTCCTGTTAATACCCTTTTGGCTATAGTTTTAGGATCGATAGGATCCTCTCACGATCTCGTCCAGGAAAAGGAGGCGGCGAAACCTTGGAGGCTCGTTCGCCATTTACAACGGCGAATGGTGAAGGTTGGACTACGCCATCAACGTCTACGAACGAACCTCGTTCGCGGTTATGGGGATGCTCAATTGCCTCGCTTGGTGATAAGACCGGAAATGCACAGGTATCGAGATGTGAGAGAAGCCCCTCAAAGTAATCACGAGTATTCGAACCGAATATCTCCTCAAAGCGACGGCGCATCTCCAACCACTTCGACTGGTCTCCTTGATTCAAGAAGCATTCTTCGTCACTTACACCAAGGGCTTCGATGAGGCAGCGGTAGAACTGAGGTTCTAGGGATGCAACGCCGAAGTAACCACCGTCGCCACATCGGTATATTGAGTAAAAAGGGGTGCCGCCATCTAGCAGATTTGAGGCCCGCTGATCGCGCCATGCCCCGTTTGACCTCATACCAAAGATCATCGATGCAAGGTTGGATGCACCGTCAACCATTGCTACGTCCAACTCTGAAAATTTACGCTCCTCACGAGCACCCACCAAGGTAGAGACGATAGCAAAGGCCATAGCCATTCCCCCACCACCAAAGTCACCGATCAAATTGAGAGGAATTGAAGGAGGTCCATCCCTTTCGCCGATCATTGACAACACGCCCGAGAGGGAGATGTAATTCATGTCGTGGCCTGCAAGGTGCGAGATCGGCCCGCTTTGGCCCCAACCGGTCATGCGACCATAAGTTAGGTTGGGGTTGGTCTTCTCGAGACGCTCACGGGTGAAGCCAAGTCTCTCCATAACTCCGGGGCGAAACCCCTCTAACAGAACATCTGCGCACCCGATCAGTGAAAGAGCCACGTCGAAGTCGCCGGGATCTTTGAAGTCAAGATCAATCGATACTTTTGAGCGCCCCATCACATCACTTGCGAATATTTGCGCGAGCACACTATCTTCTTTAGATCGATCCACCTGGCGTCGGTCGATTCGAATGACAGTAGCGCCCATATCGGCCAACAACATACCGGCAAAGGGTGCAGGTCCAATCGCCGGGAACTCGACAACAAGAACCTTCGAAAGTGGCCCCGACGATTCACGAAGACCAATCAATTCATTACGCAGCGTCAATCTCAACTCTCCAAATAATTCTCAAGTTATGATCATCGAATCTACATCGATTAAAATCTCGAAAACAGCGATAACCGCGATGTACGGCAACTTGCAATCCCTACTGTATCAAGAGCTACACTTGAATATGTATTTGAGATCGCCTTATAATTTGCGTAATCTCGCAGGTATAAAGCTTTTGGGGTAGAGAAGGTCGAATGTTGCGCGACGAAAGAAAGATTGCTGAGCTGTCGCAAGGCTGGGGAGAGGCACTCGCTTCTTGGGCGGTACCTGATGAGTTATTGGCCAAGTCGCCGACGAGCCCCTATCGACTAAATCCAGATAAGTTTAAGCCTGATCAATCGCGGCGATCAAGCGGTACTGTACGCGAGCTCGAGCGGCTAGCCACCGATCAAAAAAGAGCACCTAGGAGTCTTATCGACGTAGGTTCAGCGGCCGGTGGGATCTCACTCCTAGTCGCAGCGAGCTTCGAGAAGATCGTTGCAGTCGATCAAAGCAAAGAGATGCTCGACGCCTTCGAAGAGAATGCAACCGCTTTAGGATTCGCCGAACGCATAAGGACCGTTAATTCTGCGTGGCCAACCACGCTCTCCCTAACGGCCGACATCGTATTAAACGCCAACGTCCTCTACAATGTCCCGAATCCTGCTCCCTTCGTTGCGGCACTCATAGATGCCGCTACTCAAAGCGTCGTAATTGAGGTCACACGGAACCACCCACTTTCGAACGTGAACGCGCTCTACGAGCACTTTCACCATATAAAGCGGCCAACTACGCCTACAGCTAACGACGTCATCGAGTTAGTAAAGGCGTTTGGTTACAGTCCCAAAATTGAAAGTTGGATTCGCACCACTTCTGGTCCTAGCCATACTTCGCAGGAGAGGTTAAACGAATACCAGAGTCGTGCTTGCATAGAAGAGAACCGGCGCGAAGAGCTAAGGGAGTACCTGAACGGTCACGAGCTTCCACCAATGGAAGTCGTAATGATCTCATTTGACAAATGACCCGCAAGGGCTAATAAAGCCGGATTGGGAAAAATTCTTCTTGTGCCCGTCGAAATAACCTATTCAATTATCCTTCGAATCAGGGCTGCCTTTATCTCTTGATACTCTTGGTAAGAGAGTGCGCCCCTTTCGAAGGCTTCGAATAACTTTGTAATCTCGTCGACCGGTGAGTATGTCGCACTTCCTGCAGCGCCCTTCGTCTCACCAGAACCCTTTCGCTGCTCCGCTGTGAAGTTAATCAGATTCCGAATCTTTATCGGATCATCCTGATAGCGCAGATTCATCACCGAATCATCACCCATCGACGAAATCCGTACGCTACCAACCTTCAAAAGACGCTCGACGAACGATACGTTCACCTCGATCTCGCCAAGTCGCTCCAAGGGAACCTCAGCTGACTTTTTGGCTACGAGTCCCTGCTTTAAAATCATTCGCTTAGGGGTGAGCTGAAAGGCGTAGAATCGCCACTCGAGGTATTTGAATAAGTAGAAGAGACAAGCGGCGAGGATTGCTGCGATCAGCACTAAGCCTACGAAAAGAGGTAGATTCGGTACGAAAACAAAGGTTGATAAGCAAATGGCGATTACGAGCAGGCTTGAGATAAAGGGGCCTGTCAAAACGACTGCGTTCGGGCGACACTCAAAGACAATTTGTTCACCGTTGTCCGCTAACCTACGACCTCCTCCGCTCGCCTTTTCTGGTACCCGCGACTCAACCAACTACGAAAACCTCCAGCGGTAAACAACTACCTGTTGAGACATTACCATCTCACGAAGTTGCTTGATTCAATCAAGCTGATCTGCAAGCAGCTACCTTGGTCTTGCCAATGCAAATTTCAGAGAATCAATTCCTCGCGACCCTTAAAACAATGTAGGACTCCCATGAAGTTTCCATAGAGCTATCGAAGGAATACAAACGATGTACTGCTTTCGGATGGATCGTGTCAAATTATGCTTTTACATGCTTCAAGCAAGCCAAAAGTTGTGATTTTGATGGATTAGAGGGATGTCTCAATGGCAAATGTAGCGATTATCTTTGGCGGAGTATCTCCAGAGCACGACATTTCGATCCTCACAGGACTACAGGCCGAAAGAGGAGTTGACTCTCGAAACCATCGAGTAATCCCGATCTTTGTGGCGAAAAATGGAGACTTCTTCGTGGCCCCGAACAACCTCGAAGCACCTAACTACGCTTCGGGCGCACCCAAGGATTCAACGCACGTAAACCTCGTTATCGGTAACGAAAGTGGCTTCTACACCCAACCGAAGGCGCTCGGCAAAGCACGGAAGATAGAGATCGACGTCGTCGTCAACTGTCTCCATGGCGGGCCAGGTGAAGATGGAACCATACAATCACTCTTTGATATGGCCCGAATCCGATATACGGGTCCCAATGCCCTTGGCGCTGCTCTCGGCATGGACAAGTACGCTTTTGGCGGCACCTGCGACGCCCTAGGTATAGCTCACCTCGACCGAAAGCTCTTCATAGACGGAAGCGAGATCAATTTCGAAGGACCCTATATCATGAAGCCCCGCTACGGCGGTTCATCGATCGGAATCGATGTAGTTGCTGACGTTGAGACGGCAAAAGCTCGAATGAAGAGCAACGTGCACTTCAAAACGGGCGCAGTGGTAGAGCCGTATCGCGAAGATCTATTTGACCTTCAAATTGCAGTCAAAACCCACCCTACGCTGACCCTTAGTCAAATTGAACGTCCACTGCGCGACAGGTCACGGGGTGAGATCTTATCCTACAAGGACAAATATGTAGGTGGAAGCGGCATGGTAGAGGCTCCTCGCGAACTTCCAGCAAAGCTCGCTCCCCATATTGAAGAGAAGATGAAGGATTACGCGACACTACTCGCCAAGGCGGTTCCCCTTCGAGGCGTAACTCGAATAGATTTTCTATCGAACGGCGAAGATGAACTGTATGTAAATGAAGTAAATACAATTCCTGGAAGCCTTTCAAAGTACCTCTTCATCGAACCCCCGCTACCATTCACTCAACTTCTAGAGGACTTAATTTCCGAAGCACTCGCCGCGCCAGCCTACACCCCAAATGCAATTGGTGCTGATGGAACAGCTCTAAATTCCGCATCATCAATAGCTTCAAAGTTAGCGTAATCGAGATGTCGCCTCAAAGATTAAACCTATGAGACGACATCTCGATATCGAAAGTTTCATTCAGTTATTGGGCATTCCACTGTCCGACTTGACTACCGCTTAAACCACCATCGGGTAGGAACTGTACGTTCTTTACCGTAACCCCATTTGGCATCTCAAAGGTAGCACAGCCGTTCTGAGATTGTTGTGGCAAGATCGTATAAGAACCGGAATTGAAGTTCGTGCAATTGGTAACGTCGTCGAAAGATGTCTGGTAGGTCTGGCCATCGCTTCCAATTATCGATGCATTCACATTGATATCGCTACTTAGGACTGCGCTTCCCTTATTTGTAATTGTAAACTCAGTCGCTACTATCCTTTGACCGGCCGGAGCCGTACCAAAAGTGGGATCGGTAGGGGTGGCTGGATCATCGATCTTTGTAAGAGCTACAGTATATTTACCAGCAGTAGAGTCTGTAAATTGCAAGATCGACCCTACTGTAGGCGCCTGCGTGGTCGTCGTCGTATTTGCAGCAGTAGTTGGCGCGGACGAGTTCGATGAAGCTTGGCTAGTAGAAACCTGTCCTACACTCTGAGCGACCGTCGTAGTTCCGCATGCTCCGAGAACTACAGCCGCCATAATTACGGTCGTAAACATTTGCCTTTTCACCCTTTAACCTCTTTCAAATTAGCTTGAAGTTTGTAGGTGGCAAAGTTATCAGCGGGGTGTAGCACTTTATGCAAAAGAGAAAAGGGTTTCAAGCAGAAACCCTTTTCCAAACAAAATATCAACCATGTAGTTTCGTTTTACTACTTATTTACACCCTGCGTAATTATTAAAAACAAAGCGATAAATTACGTTACCGAAGGAAGCAAAAAAAATAATAATAATTTCCCCGCAGGTTATGCGAAGTGGTCCGGCAAATCATTCTCGTAGACGACGACGTCACCTGACTGGCTGTTTTCACGAACCCATTCGACGGCTTTTTCGCGACTACGGACCTCTATGATTCTGCACTTTGAGGTAACAGTCAAAGTGTTCCCCGTGGCAGACTTCGTTGTATTCGAGGATCGGATCGTATTTAGAGCTCCTGCCCTTAGAGCGCGCAGATTAGTCTTGCCCACAATCACAATGAAGTCAGCACTCTGTGCAACTTCGGCGCCAAGCGCTCTATTCTCCTCATATTGCCGATCACCAAGTTCAATCATGCCTGGAGTTACAAAGATAAGTCGTCCACCGACGAGCTTCTTTGACGCACCGAGTCCAAGAGCGAACCGAGCACCAGTCGGATTTGAGTTGTAGGTGTCGTCGACTACCGTTACGCCCCGATCATTGGTTTCAATGACGCACCGATTCTTGGTTGGCTTGATCAGGGTAAGACGATCACCCAACACCTCTTCACCGACCCCTACCTCTATTGCAATAGCGACTGCGACTGCGAGGTTCGAGTTTGCAACTTGTACATCAGTGCTTCCGATCCTGCGTCCCTTGACGTAAACGACGTGGTTGCCTTCGGAGTCATCAAGAACCGCTACATCTTTGCTCAAATCCTTACCGGAAACCCTGATTACCTTTTTACCAGAGGTTTCGAGCTCCGCCGCTGCCTGAGCAAGGCGAGGGTCATCTACTTGCACGACAACCGTCTCAGCAGATGCCGTTATCTCCAACTTCGCTTCGAGAATTTTCTCTTCAGTTCCAAAGCGCTCCAGGTGCACCGGACCAAGTGCAGTTAGGGCAGAAATCTTAGGCGGGCACCAGGAACAGAGACTCGCTATCTCACCCTTACCGTAAGTTCCCATTTCAGCGATGAAAAGATCGGTCCCAGCAAGGAGGTTTTCATTGATGGCACGCGTTAGTCCACCACGATTATTGAACGATGCTGGTGTCGCAAATACGCTAAGAGATCCCTCTGTCAGTGTCGCGAGGTAGTTCTTTGTCGAAGTCTTGCCGTAGGACCCAGTAATACCCACGATCGTCGGATCGATCTCTTCGAGCTTCCTCTTCGCACTTACGATAAAGGGAGCAAACTTCTTATCCTCGATCGGCTGCATTATGTAGATCGCAACCTCTACCAAGAGGAATGAAAGTCCCATCTCAGCAACGCCCATAGAGGCAGCTAAGCCAAGTACTTGTGCAATAAGGGCGTAGAGGAGGTTAATTCCAACTACGACTCCGAAGAGTGCCTTCAAGCGTCTCGTCCAATTCAACTTCGAGGTGCGGCCGCGGTAACCGAGGCCAATTGGCAGGATCAGCGAGAAGATCGCAGTTCCGACGAAGGAGTCAATAACACCTGAATTTAGGGTAGGACGTGAAAGAGCGATAAAGATGAAGAGGAATACAAAGAAGCTTAACGTGGCGTTTAGCGCCATATCGCGGCTTGCGTACCACCTAATCGCAAAGCGAAATACATATCCTTGTACGTAGTGCTCTCGTTGCGCTACGCGAAGCCACTTCAGTGAAACAATGATCGATACGGCGAAGGCAACTACGGTAAATGCTAGACCGGTCGCTGTATTCACATTCGATACATTCATACATCAACCTTTTCTCTACGTGACCCCACGGCCAACTTATAAGACCCTAAAAATCCACGACTGTTAGGTTAAAATTTACAGCCAAAATAATCCTGCCATAACCTTGACACTACTTGGCAAAGAGGCTTTCGAGCTCCTTGACAACGTCATTGGCCTCACCTAAGAATGTAAAGTGATCACCATCGACGGTAATCAAGCGAGCATTCTGAACCATCTCTGCCCCCCGTTGAGCATGGCTCAAAGGAGCTGATGTGTCGTCTTTGCCCCAATAGAAGACAAAAGGGACTCCTTTGATTCCAGCTAGTTGGCTGGAATAATCTTCATTTACAATCTTGACGAAAGTATCCCTCATCACGCCCTCAGCCCTGCGGTAGTCAGCCGAACCGTGGTTTGATCTATATCTCTCTAACCGTGAGGCAGGAATCAGTTTGAGTCGAACGAGCGTCTTGAGCCCGCGTAGAGTAAATGGCACCTTCGACGGACCACCAGACCTAAAAAGGGGTACTCCGGAGACTACAAAGCCCACGCAATCTGCTCCTAATACAATGTCTTCACTCGAAAGACTATTAGCCAGCTTCACTGCGATCCGGCCCCCAAATGAATGGCCAACTATCGCAAGTTCCCGAATTTCACACCGATTTACGAAGTCAGTAATTGCTAAGGCCACAACGTCACGATACCAATCGGTATCTTCACCAACCTCCGGCGAAGGAGTAGCTCCGAATCCTGGTAGATCAAAACGGGCAGTGACGAAACCAGAACCGACTGCCGCATGAGCTATGGCGCTAAAGTCAGCTCGACTCCTACCCCAGCCATGCAAAAGTACGATACCCTTGTTTGATTTCCCTTCGATCTCAGCGAAGATTGTTCCATTGGATAAAGAGGTAAGCATTATTAATAATTCCGTTTAGCGGCTAACGCTTGTGGACCTCTCCGTACGGCAGGTCGACATCGTCATCGTCATCTTCGTATTCATCATCGTCATCGTCATCTTCGTATTCGTCGTCGTCGTATTCCTCGTAGTTGCTTGGACGAATCTCAGCACCCTCTTCAAGGAGACGTTCTTCTTCCGTCGCCGCCATACACCAGTCGGCGTGGCCACGAACTGAGTCTCCATTACACTCCACGCAACGAACAACTGGCTTCACGAAAGCTCTCTTGGCCATTCTCGCCTCTTCGTATCGCCGGTGTCGTCCTTTTTTCACCTAAAAACTCCCTTACGCGCCTTCAGCGTCCTTCGAAGCAACTTTGCGTTCGATATGAAACTTCTTCAATCCTTCGCAACTTATGCGATGCATCATTTGGAAAGCTAGCAGCGCCGCCAAATTTCTCTTTGGTCTATGCACTTACAAACTCGCCGAACGAGATAAGCACGTTAATTCTAGCATCAAGTCCCTAGTGGTACCCACTTTGCCCGCGGACGCATTAACTTAATAACCATGAGTAACACCCAATTTAGTCCCGAAGATATGATCCAGAGATTCCAGAGCCGAGCCCGAGCGGTAAAGTCGAGAGGGATTCCGCCCATCGAAGGTCCCGATCGTCAACGCTTTGTCAAGGCGGCCCAAGACGATTTCATGGATTTTTCCATCATTGGCGATGCGACTTGCAAAATCGAAGATGGTATTTTGACTCTCACCGTCGATTTGCGTCCAAACTCATAGTCCCACATTCTTGCGAGAGTTCTCCACCATCTCGACCTCACCATTTGGTGACAGAGCCAAGGCGATGTCACCATCTCGTACTCGAGTGAGATAACCCCCGATCGCCTCTTTACGCCAACCGCTAATGAGTCGTCCCTTTGGAACCTGAGAGAAGAGATCGACGACGTCGGGCCTGATAGCAAGTGTTGCGGGGTCAATCTTAAGGCGCTTGGCATAACTAGACAACCATGTCATGATGAAGCTGATCGACTCATTAGTTATCGTTGGAACTTCAACGGCGAGAATTTCATCCAATTCACTAAGGTTAATACCCTCGCTCTCGGAGATAACCTTCAGCAGTTCAAATTCAACGCCATCAGTAAGGTAACGCGCTTCCATACCACGCGCCGCTCGAACGTCAGCTACCTTACGTGGAAGCGACTGAGCTAGTGAACCTATTGCGATATCAGGAAGAACAAACCTCGCTGGCTTGTCGACAACAACGGCCTTCTCTTCGCGCCACTTAACTAGAGCAAAGGCTGCCTTGCGATTCTTGCCTTTCAGAGCCTTGGCCTCTCGCAGCTTGGAGAAGACTCTCTTGGGATCACCTATTCCGGAAAAATCGGAGCTGATGTAGTCGCTCAACTCCGCCGTTAGCCACTCCAATCGTCCGGCCGCATCGACTGCTCCTACAAGGCGATCGCGGAGAAGTACGAGGTGCGCAACGTCTTGACCTGCGTAGCGAAGTTGATTCTTATCGAGAGGACGGGCAAGCCAATCTGAAAGGCGATCCGACTTATCTAAGTGAATTTCCAGAAAATTCTCAAGCAAAACAGACAGGCCCGGAGTGGAATATCCTAGAAAGTTTGCGGCGATCTGCGTATCAAAGAATACTCGAGGAACGGTCCCGAGGTAGCGATTAAAGATCTCAAGGTCCTGTTGCGCCGCGTGAAAAACTACTTCGATCTCGCTCTCAAATACATCACGAAGCGGAGAGATGTCAACCTTCAAGGGATCGATCAGAAATACGTCGTCACCTGCACCGATTTGAACTAATCCCAATCGTGCAAAGTAGCTCTTCTCTCTATGAAATTCAGTGTCTACGGCGATGACATCGCACTTTGTGATGATCGAAATTGCGTTCATCAAGTTTGCTGAATTATCTACGTAGTACTCCGCCACTTATTCACTTTCTCTTTTGCTACCAGTTCCGCACCAGAGGTGGATAGCAACAATCTACGATAGTCGTCGAATGGGCTGAACGATCGATACCAGAGAGACCAAACCAACGACCCATTCGCGGTATTCACCGCTTGAGACAAAGATCTGCCGATTCACCATGAAACGAAAATAGGTGGGTTTAAGCGGACTGTACAACGAGTTCGCCTAGATTCACCTTCGCCATCACGCCATCAATCCAGACCTCGGCCGACACTACGGTCACCCTGAAATCTAGGTTATATCAGTTAGCGATCGCCACAAGGACTAGGAAGTAGTTCTCCCAAATGCTACACGCGAGGTACCGTAAACCAAAGATCGGACTTCTTAGCTAGCAAGAACCGGTTTTGGCAATTCGGCTCAATACCCTAAACGAAAGAGTAACAGACTGAATGCCAAAATTATTATCGCCCACGAGAGACATCGCAACGTTTTTTCAAGTGGGTAAAGTACGTACGATCGTGAGAGTTGTTCCACCGTTCCATCGTCATAGACGATGCTACCTTCGACTGAAATCGCACGGCGTCGAATCCTACGGGCTGGGTTCGACAGGCTCCGCTGCGCGGCGGATAGGAGCGCTGCTGCGCACGCGAGTATTATTGCCGATAGTCGAAGCGACTGTTCTTGTGCATATGCCGCTACAAGAACAGGAAACGCTCCCCAAGCCAAGGCGAAGCCTAAATCGGTATGCAAGCGACCACCAAAGAGCTCGAGGTTATAAACAAGTACTAGCACTACACCGAGAGTTATGAACAAACCAAACCAAGGACCCCATCGGAGAAGGCCGACGATCCCAATGGCGACCGCTCCGGAGAGACTGACGACTGCGGATGCAATCAAGAGATTTTTTGGTAGCAAAGTCCCAAGCGGACGTCCTCGTAATTCGTCGAGCACGTGCGCCGCTACCCCTACCGCCAGGAAAAAGGCGATTACGGCTCCAACTAGCGTGCTCCAATTGACCTTCGGAGCAAGTAGAGAACCAATGACAACGTAGGAGAGGTGCCAAGCCGTATAGGGGGGATGAAGGATAGCCCGAATATCCCTAAGACGCGTACTGGCACCTACGGCATAATAGGCTGGTCCATCGCGCGAAGAATGATCTTCGCTAGGTTCAGGTCGCACTTCCCTTTGCTCCCCACATCACCAAACCTCCCCCAACTGACATGAGCTTCGTCTTTACCCCAGAAATGCCGGCCTTATTCCACGCGCTAACGGTCCACGGGACTGAATAGTTGCGATAGTGCTGTGAGATATTCGGGCCCAAGAATCGACCGACTTCAAACCACTCTTTGCCGCCGCTCAACCAGCCGGCGGTGGGTAGTACGATACGGGTATAGAACCACCATGAAGCTTGCCACCAGGGAGCGGGTGGAACGTGAAATTCTAGACTGGCTAAAGTACCTCCGGGTCGAAGAACTCGAGCCAGCTCCTCAAGTGTGGCGGCCGGATCAGAAACGTATCGGAGAAGGTAGCTAAAGCTGACAGCGTCGAATGTGTCGTCAGGAAATGGCAGTTGTTCCCCCCTTCCCTGTACGAGCACTATGCCATTTTCATTGCGTTTGGATAGATTTTCCTTCGCACGAGAAAGCATGGCAGCAGTGAGATCGAGCCCGACTACCTGCGCTCCCGTACTGGAACGTATTGCGAGTGCAATACCGGCCGGGCCAGTGGCAACGTCTAAAACAAGACCAAGAGCGGAGGTATCACTTATGTGTTTGACGAGTTCGCGTCGCCAACGTCGATCTTGGCCGAGCGATAGAATATTGCCGAGGAGGTCGTATTTCGTTGGGAGACCATCGAAAAGCTCGGTAGCAAAGCGGTTTGGAGCTGAATCAGGTTCTCTCGTCACTTCCGTAAGGCTAGCCCAACCTTTGCATAATCTTGAGGCATATCCCGATTTCGACCAGTTGCAGTTATGTGCAAAATACACTAGCGACGGTACCGAGAGCTAGCGATTGCCAAAAATATCCCAAGGTACGGTGGCTTTGTAGTGATGGGTTCGATTGGTAATGATGGGTAGTTTTTAGTCTTCAATCAACGAAAATTTTTACTCATAATCCATGATCATTTCGACAATCGACTCTTTACAGCTTTGACCGCGACTCAACTTCAGTAACGATTTCTCCGTGACGTACGTATGAAGAGCGATCCGTTGGAGGCTACAGCACAACTCGATTTACCTCGTTAAAGACCAATACAAGTCGACGAATATAGCAACTTCTAAGATCAACGACAATTCAAACGCCACAAACCGGTCTTCGATGAGGATTTCAATGGGCAGTCAATGCTGCGTGCCTTCCCCATCAATTTCTCCCACTCTCTCCCATTAGATTTTGCAATCCCAATCTCGCACTATCTTTGGATACTTTCAAGCGCTGAATCTACTTTGGTCGTGCCTAACAGATCATTTCAAACTTTTACGGGATGAACATTACTTTGATGAATTGCGCACCGAGCTCATGTTGGCAACCGCTAAAAACACTCATGGCTGCCTTTGAACCCAAACCAGCTCATCACTTTCGAATGAAGCATCGAGAGTTATAGTTCCCCGATAGAGATAGAGTAGCCTTTTAAAAACATGACCGATACCAGATTCGATAGAGGGTGCCACTTTTGTTCAATAATCGCCCTCCACGCGCCAGGGCACATAGTCTTTGAAGAAGAGCTAGCACTCGCAATCCTCGACTATCGACCCGCCGCTGACGGCCATTGCCTTGTGATACCGCGCAGCCACATCGTAGATGTGACCGATATCCCCTGCAACGTTGCGGCCGAACTATCTGCCTTGGTTCGAAGAGTTGTAGTCGCACAACGGGCTGCCCTCAATGTAAGCGGAGCACTGATCTTGAATAACAACGTCGTCGATCAGCACGTAAGTCACCACCACATCCACGTTGTGCCTAGACGCGTAGCAGATGGAATCGGTGTATCGATTCGCCCTAGACCATCAAATTCGAAGTCAGACCTACAAAAGACCGCGGAAGCACTTCGCAGTGCGCCAATCCCGTGAAAAACGCTAATTGATATCCACAAAAAGATTACTTCGAACCGTTGTTTGCTGGGATTGAAAACTAGCCAACTACTTCAATTCAACTACCAAGTAATTGGCCTTCCCCTTGCGGAGAAGGAGTGCACCTATTGCAAGTTCGTCACTACTTGAAACAAGCGCCTCTTCATCTATGACGCGACGACCAGACAGATATAAGCCGCCAGCCTTTATCAACTTTCGACCTTCGCTACGACTCGAGACAAGCCCCACCTCGATCGCAACGTCTAATATGGTTGCGCCGCCCTCTAAGCGCGACCTAGCAATCGACGCCCTTGGGGCGCCGGCTAGTGCCATGCGGAGAGCACTTGGTTCTACGCTCGCAATATCATCGGCAAATAGCGCTTCAGAGGCTGCAACTGCAAGCTCCAGCCCATCTTTACCGTGGACGAACTCTGTAATTGACCGAGCTAGTGCATGCTGTCCTATTCGCTTTTCAGGAGCGATTGCTGACGCCTTGACGAGGTCATCTATCTCGTCCACGCTAAAAAAGGTAAATACTTTCAGCAGCTTTTCGATATCGCCGTCGTCGCTCCTGAGGAAAAATTGATAGAAGTCATACTGTGAGGTCAAATCGCTATCGAGGTATATCGCTCCCCCGACACTCTTTCCGAACTTAGTACCATCTGACTTAGTAAGAAGCGGGGTCGTTATTCCGTAGACCTCGCGTCCCCTTGACTTAGAGATGTAGTCGATACCAACGGTGATATTTCCCCATTGATCAGAACCACCAAGTTGCATATTGCATCCGTAAGTATCGCTCAATTGTCCAAAGTCATACGCCTGCATCAGCATGTACGTAAATTCTGTAAACGATATACCGTGTTCGCTCGAGATCCTCGAAGCGACCGAATCCTTCGCCAACATCTGGTTAATGGTTACAAATTTTCCCGGATCACGAAGGAATGAGATGAATGGAATCTTCTCTAACCAATCGCGATTGTTGACCAAGATTGCGCCCTTTGGTCCATCAGAAAAATCAAGATAGGCCTGAAGTTGTTGACCTACCCTTTGAAGGTTGTATTCGATCGCCTCATCATCCAAGAGGTTTCTCTCTGTCGATCGACCCGAGGGGTCTCCAACCATCGCCGTTCCACCACCGGCTACGACTATCGGACGATTTCCACCTACCTGCAGGCGACGTAGGAGGAGTAGCTGAATTAAGTTGCCAAGGTGAAGACTTGCTGCGGTTGGATCAAAGCCAATATAGGCGGTGGCTTCTCCTTTGTCGATGAGATCGAAGACCTTTTCAGACGTAACTTGATTTACTAGGCCGCGCCTCTTTAGATCTTCAGAAACCTTGCTTGTCATCTTGTCAAATCTAATCGAGGAAGCCTTCTATGAATTCCCTCAAGTTAGATTAGCTAACACTTACAAGGGTAGGGCCTGCTGCTGAATGACCAGACTTAGGAGTCATGCCTCAATTCATCTACGAACGCTTCTAGTTCTCGAGTAATTGATTGGTGGAAACTTTGGTGCGCTAGAAGATTCTCATCCCGGTTTGACTCGAAGACGACAACAAGCGGTCGCCTCTCGCTGCGAACAGACGAAATCGCCTTGGAGAGGTCTGCTACGTCCTTAGTGACGATTACGTCGATCGAAAAGCCCTTTACCAACGAACCGAGGTCGCTATTGTGTGGCGTACCGAAGAGAGTCTCAAATTCGACCTCTCCAAGCTGATCACGTTGAGAGAGAAAGGAGAAGATACCTCCACCATTATTGTCATTGACCACTATGAGCGATGGCAGTGAGAACCTCTCAACCTCCCTGAGGAACGAAAGGTCGTACAAGAATGCTAGGTCACCGATGAGGAGTGCACCGATACCATCGTTGGTAGCTGAAGCCAAGTGGCTCACTAGAGCGCCAGTGAAGGTAGCTATTACCCCATCGATTCCATTTACTCCACGGTTTTCGTAGACTACTGGAGAGTCTTCTCGAAGTGGCATCATCGCCTCGATGTCACGAATTGCCATAGAGGCAGCACCAAAGAGAAGGTCTCGATCGTTGAGATCTGTTGTCAATTGTCTAGCTACCAAAGCCTCACCCGTTAGCCGACCCTCTTCGACCATCGTCTCGATTGAAGACGAGATCTTTTTATCGATAGCCATAAAGCGTTCGGTATAACTTCTGTCGAATGGACCAGTGGCTATCGATTGAATCGATACCAAGCAGTCAAGCAAGTGGCTCAGCTCACCTGCCATAAGACACTGCGCGACGCCTTCACCATCGTCGCCGGCAATGGAGTGGCGTATCAGTCGACTCTTATCCGCTCCGACTCTCGTTAGCCACTGAGACAACGGCTTAGAAGTCAACGTACGGCCAAAGTAGAGGATAACATCGGGAACCTCTAATTCGCACAGATCGAAGTTCCTAACGATCTGATCGAAGTTGGAAATTGCGTACTGGCTCCTCCGCGCAACTTTAGAGCGCGGATCTACAAAGGTTGGCCACCCCAGAATCTCGCTCAAAGCAAATATGGCCTCCGCCTCCGGATGCTCCGAGGCGATAATTATCCCGCGACGAGTTCCGAGTAACTCTAAGGCGATCGCCTCGCGATCACTTACTTGACAAAGATCCACTCTTTGGTACCAGGGTGCGCCCCCTAGGCGCCCGGCAATTAGTTCGACTGAACTATCTCCAGAGACGAGCGGCTCTCTAAATGAAACATTGATCTGGACAGGTGCTGCCTTACCCCAGAGACCGCACGCCTCTAGAAAACTTCGAGAGATCTGAGATCTAAGACGTCCGTGGCCATCTTGGGCACCAGCGTCGATGAAGGTCCTTGATGCTAGATATCCAGCAAAGAGTTGACTTTGATCGATAGTCTGTGACGCGCCGCTTCGATAGAGTTCGAAGGGACGGTCACTTGAGAGAACGATCAATGGAATATTCGACATCGATGCCTCGACGATGGCTGGGGTAAGCTCCGCAACCGCGGTACCAGAGGTCGTAACTATCGCCACCGGAGCGGCCAGAGCCTTTGCGGAACCTAAAGCAAAAAAGGCCGAAGACCTCTCGTCGAGGATAACGGTCGTTTCGACTTCTTTACGACGAGCGAAAGCTATGGCGAGCGGCGTGGAACGCGAGCCTGGCGAAATGAGTGCTCTAGTTAGTCCACATCGGATCAATTCATCGACTATGGTGGCTGCTACCTGCTCATTTATGTGCGCTATTCCTACTGCCAAGGTATAAAGTCTCGATTCAATTACTAAACATATTCGAGCCAATTATGCTCGTTCGGATTTATTGTCCGCTCGACAACTTTAACGTGGCCCTACCATAAGGATAACGTTAGAGTTGTCACAATGTATGAACACTGAAATCCTAAAACGCTAGAAGAAGCTCTCTTATGCCGATTTCAACAACAAGGTCAGATCAAAATGCGGTCAGAGTACCAACCAACGTTCACGAGGTTTTACACCTCAAACCATCGACCTTAGCCCGAAGGTTCCAACTATGAAGATAAAGCTAGTACATGGATTTACACAGAACCGACAAGCCCTAACTCCATTTTGCGACCTATTGCAGGTGATAGCAGATGCTCCCGTAGAGATAATTGAGGCACCATATCACGGAGATTCACTACTTACGGGCAAGACCCTAAGTGAGGTTGGAGCTGAAGTTGGTCGCGCCTATCGTGACGACGAATGCGTCTTCGTAGGATATTCACTCGGTGGCAGGATTCTTTTGGAGGCCCTTTCCGCGGGGGCACTTGGCGAAGACGACGTGATCGTCTTCGGCGCCGCAATCAGTGAAGGCGGAGTAAAACAGCGCGAAGCGAGGATCGAAGCCGACCGGAAGCTCGCGGAAAGAGTTGCCTCGATTGAGAGCAAGGAGGAGTTCAGAGAGTTCCTTGTCACATGGCTCAATGCCCCGCTCTTCAATGGGATCTCACACGAACAAGCACAACTTGAAGCGCGATTGAACAACGATCCGCAGAAGATTGCTCGGGTCTTAACCGAGCTTTCAACGGGGCACCAATTCGAACTAATGGATCGACTAAAAGTCGTACTACAAAATCGCCAAGAAACAACGCGTACGCATAGGAATCGACTCGGATATATCTATGGAGGTCATGATATAAAGTTCAAAGGGATTGCCTCGTCACTAATGCAAGAGATCGAAGTGGTATCGCTAATTGAAATAGGGTCCTGCGGCCACTTCACCATAGGTGAGAGGCCCTACGAAAGCGCTCAAGCTATCGTTAAAATCCTGCAAGGATGGGGCAAATATGACAAGTGAAGGCACAGTGGGAACAAGTAATACCGAAGTCTCTAACGTCTGGGAGAATTTTCACTTTCGCGATGTTGATATGCAGTTTCTGACTTCCGGTGGTCTCAAGCAAGCAGTTGGTTTAGCCATCGCCCAAGGTGCCAAGTCAGTTGCAATTGTAGCTAAGGAACGCTACCTCGAACACTTGGGTTCTGTAACTTCGAATTTGTGCATAGGCGATAGCCGTAACGGAGGTTGCGTAATCACCACCTTTTCCACGATCGTTCAGCACGTTCCGAACGAAGTTGCAGAGAGGGCACAATCCTTCGCCCGCGACAATAGTGTTGACGGGATCATTGTCATAGGAGGCGGTAGCGCCATCGGAACTGCAAAGGTAATGGCGCTTGTACTCAGTGAGCGGGTGGCCTTCATCGCAGTACCTACGACATTCTCAGGATCCGAGATGACTCCTATCTATGGAATCACTACTGACAACAGGAAAGTAACCACTAGGGACGAGAGAGTTCGTCCTGGCGCAGTCATTTACGACAATTCGCTCCTACAATCACTTCCTCCTTCAATTGCTCTACCCTCGATCGCAAATTCGTTTGCTCATGCAGCCGAGGCGCTTTGGGTTCCGACTAAGAGCAAGACTTCTACCCTCTTAGCAAGGTGTGCCATCGAGTCGATATCCAAAGGTCTGCAAATAATGGCGGATCGACCGCCAAGCGACGGCGAACCGTTTCTTTCGGAAGCGGCGCTGAGCGACCTCTCTTATGGTGCCGCTCTCGCTGGGATAGCGTTTGGCTCAACGGGAAGTGGCATACACCATAAAATTTGTCACCTCGTCGGCGGGACCTACGGCCTTGACCATGCAAATACCCACATGATCGTTGGCTTAGAGCTACTACCTGCAATGGCTCAAGTTCACGCCAATGTGGACCACGAACGGATAAAGATGGGAGTCGAAGCAATCGCAACTCTGATCGCTCGACACCACCTACCAAAGACACTTAGCTCTATCGGCCTCGATCCTTGGAAACGCGATCTACTCCTGAACGAGGTGGGCGAAGTAGCTAAAGGCATTGAACCTACACTCGATCAGGATCAGATCGCGACTCTCTTCACTCAAGTAATTGGTTACTAAAGAGTACGCAACTCTGAATTTTAACGCCATGTGTGATAAGAACAAACATTACTTCATGAAATAAGTATCGTATATGTAACGACAATTAGGGGTCTGTGTGTCGGAAGAAAATAGGTCAAGAGTTGATGAAATAACAGATAGGGTCATCGAATCATTCGATAACTGTCCAAGTGATCGTTTGACCACGATCCTGAAGGCTCTCACCTACCATCTTCATCAGTTCGCAAAAGAGGTATCTCTCACGACCGAAGAGTGGATGGCTGGAATTGACTTCCTAATGGCGACGGGAAAGATCTCCAACGACAAGCGCAATGAGTTCATCCTCCTATCGGATCTACTGGGTCTCTCGAGCCTTCAGGTCGCAATAAACGAGCGGGCAGATGAAGCAACCGAGTCGACTGTACTGGGGCCATTCTTTGTTGAAGGATCCAGGGAATTTGAAAATGGAGACGACATTTCGCAAGGTGCAAGTGGAGAGTCGACCTTTGTCTCTATCAAGATTACAGACGCCGAGGGAGAGGCCATGGGAGGTGTAACCGTCGATGTTTGGGGCGCCGATGCAGATGGGTTCTACGACGTCCAATACCCTGGGGACAAACTCTTCAATCGAGGTAGGTTCGTAAGTGACGCCGAAGGGAGAGTCTTCTTCTGGTCGATCCTTCCGGTTGCATATCCGGTGCCATCCGATGGACCTGGTGGAGCACTTTTGAAAGCCACATCCAGATGTAACATGCGTCCCGCTCACCTCCACTTTGCACTAGTCAAAAATGGCTTTTCCCAAGTGGTAACTCACCTCTTCGTTGATGGCGATCCCTACCTTGGGCGCGACGCGGTCTTTGGCGAGAGAGACAGCTTGATATGTCAGTTTCTCGAAGTTGCCGGAGACCCCGAGGCTGATGACGCGAAACTTCGAACGAACCACTACGAAATAGAACATAGCTTCAGGATGGCGAGAGGGTAACAGTGCAAAGCGAACTCGAAGTAAAGATGGAGACCGACGTATTAGTAGTCGGAAGTGGTCCAGCAGGCTCCTCAATGGGTCTCTTCCTCGCCACATATGGCATCGACCACTTGGTGATTAGCAAGTACTTTTGGACTGCGAATACACCAAGGGCACACATCACTAACCAACGTACGGTCGAGATCATGCGAGACCTCGGTATCGAAGAAAACATCAAACGCTTTGGCACCCCCCATAGCTTGATGGGTGATACATCATTTTGTACTTCTCTCGCTGGAGAGGAGCTGGGAAGGGTAAGAACTTGGGGAACTCATCCTCTACGAGAGAGTGAGTACCTGAGCGCTAGCCCCTCCTCCAACTACGACCTTCCTCAAAATCTTTTCGAGCCGATTCTCGTGAACGCCTCCTCTTCAAGGGGAGGAAGATTTCGTTTTGGAGTCGAATATCTGAGCCACCTCCAACATGAAGAATTTGTCGATGTTACAGTGCGTGATCGTTTGACGAGCGACAAGTACATTATTCGAACCAGGTACCTAATTGGCGCAGATGGCGGGCGTTCAAAGGTCGCGGTCGACATGGGTGCATCTATGGAAGGAAAGATGGATATTGCGGGATCGATGAATATCGTCTTTCGTGCTGACCTTTCGAAGTATGTCGCCCATAGACCCAGTGTCCTCTACTGGGTACTTCAACCGGGAGCTGACATCGGCGGTATTGGTCTCGGATTAGTGCGCATGGTAAGACCGTGGAATGAGTGGCTCATCGTTTGGGGATACGATATTGACGCCCCTCCACCGGAGGTAAATGAAGAGTTTGCCAAAGGCGTCGTACGTAACCTCGTGGGAGACGAAACCATCGACCCCGTAATCGATTCGGTATCTCTTTGGGGAAATAATCGTATGTATGCGACTACGTACCAAAAGGGGCGCGTATTCATCATGGGTGACGCTGCACATCGCCACCCTCCGTCTAATGGTCTTGGTTCAAACACCTCTATCCAGGATGCCTACAACCTCGCCTGGAAGCTTTCTTTGGTAGTCAAGGGGAAGGCTGGAGAAGGGCTGCTCGCAAGTTACCAAGAAGAACGCGCCCCGATCGGAAAGCAGATAGTCTTACGAGCAAATAAGTCAATTGAAGAGTTCGGAGCTATCCTCTCCGCGCTTGGCGTTACCGACACCATCAACGTGAATGTTATGAAGTCCAATATGTCTCAACTACACGACGAATCGGCAGTTGGTCTAAGTCGGAGGCAAAGGTTACTCGAGGCATTTGATCTAAAAGACTACGAATTCAATGCCCACGGAGTTGAATTGGGCCAACGGTATAGTTCATCTGCGGTAATGAGTGATGGAGGCGAAGAACCTAGTTATACCCGAGATCCCGAGCTCTTCTACCACCCCACAACTTATCCCGGTGCACGTCTGCCTCACGTGTGGGTTGTAGATGAAGCTCAGCAGAAGGTATCGACACACGACATCTGCGGCAAGGGGAAATTCACTCTGCTGACAGGAACTAATGGATCACGTTGGAAGATCGCGGCCGAAAAGGTGTCTGACGAACTCGGAGTCGAACTCGAGGCCCACATCATCGGACCAGGTCAACGCTTCCGTGATGTCTACAACGACTTTGCCAAGATGAGAGAGGTCGACGAAGACGGTGCCATTCTTGTCCGACCCGACATGCATGTCGGTTGGCGAAGCATGAAAATGGTCGACGACCCAGAAATCGTCCTTGCATATACGATGCGCCAGATACTCTCGCTTCGTTAGCTCTAACGCAGATCCAAAAGTCGATCTAATGACAAGGGCGGAGGTTACTCTCCGCCTGAGGTCTTTGGTCGAAGTAAAGCCGGCATCGATGCGCCACCTTCCCCGCAGCTAACGAAGCTGTGGGGATCTTCAATAGCGCTTTTGATTGAGAAAAGATACGACCTCTCCACAGATGTACGCGCTATCTTCGTCGTTCATTTGAAGTTACCGATCAGGGTAACGATACCTAAAACAATCAAAATGACAGCCGCAGCTAATTCGATGTACTTCTCATCGATTCGATCAGTCAGCTTTGATGCCACCATGGCCACAAAGACTGCTGTCGTCATTCCAAGTGCACCCGCAAGGCCAACTAAAAGTGCCCTGTGGTAGTGGGCAACTAGATTCAAAGTCACCACTTGGGTGATGTCTCCGATCTCAGCAACAAAGACGATAACGAAGACCAACCAAAATGGTCGGAGACCTGCGAAGCGTTTTCGTATGGACGCAATCGTCGACTCTTCCTCTTCTTCACCGCGTATTGCTCGAAAGATCATAAAAAGACCTAGTGCTATAAATACAACCGAAGATAGGTTGGAGATCAGCTTGGTTGGTAAGTGGGCGAGCAACGACCCTACCGTCGCGGCTATGGCGCTCTGGACAAAGAGAGCGGAACTTGCAGCAAAGAAGACTAAACGGCGGGAAAACGTCCGTGCGAGCAGAATCGAAGAGACCAAAGTCTTATCCGGCAACTCACCCAAAAATATTATCCCGAAGGAGCTAAAGAACAGGGCGACTGATGAAATAGCAATCTCCACTTCAAAGAAGCAAAAGTGTTCAACAAATCAGCTAGAAGAGTAAAGGAACATCTTCAAGCTAGTAGTTTGAATGATGATATTCGACGACCACAAGTGACTTTAACAAACTCTTCCCATTTAACTAACAGGACTACTCATTCGAGCCATCGCCTTTCTAGAAGGCTGCCCTCTAGGTAACCTCTAAAAGCCGGCGACGAACGTCGTCGTTGCGACCCGAAGTGAATCAACAGTGGCGACTTCTAAATAAGTGAGAATCCGTTGCATCTGAGGTTATAAGAGTGGATTGCAAACCTCGTTTCAGCATC
The DNA here is from genome assembly GCA_021826315.1 of Actinomycetes bacterium. Taxonomy (GTDB): domain Bacteria; phylum Actinomycetota; class Acidimicrobiia; order Acidimicrobiales; family Acidimicrobiaceae; genus Acidithrix. The sequence continues at coordinate 6,228 of JAKAZZ010000016.1, read as the reverse complement.
CACTCCTCCCATCAACAAAATTGTACGCTCGATGCGAGCTCTGGTTAGAGAATGAGTGCCACGGCAGTTGTAACGGCAAAGGCAAGTTGCAATCTGCCAGTTCCACCTAGAACTTCAATTAGATCTCTTCCCTTAGCGCCGCCTATGACCTTTCGAATAAGGGGCATTGAGATCGGAACCAGAAGAACAACCAGAAGGACAAAGATGTCATTCGTTATGAGGGCTAATGGAAGTAAAACTCCAACAAGAACCGTTGCGGTATACAAAATTCTCGAATTGCGATCCCCAAGGCGAACCGCCAAGGTCTTCTTTCCGCTCACCTTATCGGTATCGATATCGCGAACATTGTTAACCACCAAAAGAGAAACTGCCAGTAGCCCAGAGGCGCTACCAAGAACAATCGACTCGTAAGTTATGTGGCCAACTTGAACGTAGTATGTGCCAACGACTGCTACCAAGCCAAAGAAGACAAAGACGAACAACTCACCAAACCCGTAGTATCCGTAGGGGTGTTTGCCGCCGGTGTAGTACCACCCTGCGGCAATTGCGACTGCTCCCACAGCAAAGAGAATCGGCGTCGTGAGAAACGCGAGAGCGGTACCGGCGACGCCCGCAATCGCAAAGGCGATAAGTGCTGCTCCTAGAACCTGCTTCGGTGTTGCCGCCCCACTTGCCACTAACCGCATTGGACCTACTCGCTTGTCGTCGGTGCCCCGCTTCCCATCGGAGTAGTCATTTGCATAGTTGGTCGCAATTTGAATCGCAAGAGCAACTACTGCTGCCAGTAGTGCTCGACCGAGATTGAAGTTACCTCTTGCGGCCGCGCTACCGACTACTACTGGGACGATCGCTGCAGGGAGCGTTCTCGGTCTCGCTCCAGCTATCCACTTTGACTTCAACACTCATCTTCCATTCACTAACTTTGACCAAAAGTGTAACGGGCGTCGCGGATCCTAGTGTTGGAACCGCAACGCCCACAAAGATAAGACTAAGGTCTACGAGGGAACTGATCAAAGTTAGGCTTACGCTTCTCCTTATAAGCATCACGACCCTCTTGTGCCTCTTCGGTCATGTAGAATAGGAGCGTAGCATCGCCAGCTAGTTGTTGTACGCCAGCTAATCCATCCTCTGCGGCATTGAATGAAGCCTTTAACATTCGAAGCGCGAGCGGAGAGAGGGCAAGCATCTCCTTACACCACTTGACCGTCTCTTCTTCAAGTTGGTCTACTGGAACGACTGTGTTTACTAGTCCCCAGTCAAGTGCGGTCGCAGCATCGTATTGACGACACAGGAACCAGACCTCTTTTGCTCTCTTGATTCCGATCGTTCGGGCTAGGAGTGAAGAGCCGTAACCGCCGTCGAAGGAGCCAACGCGAGGTCCAGTCTGTCCGAATCTAGCATTTTCACCAGCAATTGTTAGGTCGCAGACGAGGTGAAGGACGTGACCGCCTCCAATTGCGTATCCTGCCACCATTGCTACAACAGGCTTAGGAAGACGACGGATCTGAACTTGAAGATCTAACACATTCAATCTTCCAATTCCCGCCTGTCCTAGATGGTCGTCGCCGATGTACCCATCTTCTCCACGAATTCTCTGATCACCACCGGAGCAAAAGGCGAGGTCGCCTTCACCAGTGAAGATGATCGCACCTACCGAAGGATCGTTGCGCGCTGCCTCGAAGGCGGATGAAAGCTCTACTAGCGTCTGTGGACGAAAGGCATTTCGCACCTCTGGACGATTGATCGTTATCTTTGCAATGTTGTCGAAGTGTTCGTACTTGATATCGCGGTACTCCCCCGCACTCTTCCAATCAAACTGAACTCTACTCATCTTCTCGCGCCCTTCCAATCAACTATCTATCAAACGGATCCGAAAACATAGTAATTCCATTTGGACGAGAGATATCCGCCGCCTGCAGTTGGTGACTGCCTATAAAAGCGATCGAACTGCTAAGCAACAGCGTTGAATAAGAAATTTAGCCCCTGAGAGCACACTTTTGCCGATTGCCAAGACCCGGGTGCGACATATTTATCATCGTCATCAAATGAGCTCCTAGATAGGCTTGAGTAGCGATGAAAGAGCTAAAGCTATTTATTCAAGAGCAGAGTAACGAACTGGCTATGCGCCTCCTAGAAGAGATGTTGGCTGGAAATGCAGTTGCTGTCGCTAATCCACATTGGCCAAAGAGATTCACAGAAACTATTGTCGAAGTAATCGACCCGACGGTCGTGGTTATAGACAAAGTAGCCGCTAGGAGGGTCGCCAATACCGACGTTCCAGAGCATTCATCCCTCGTAGCGACTACTTCTGGGACCTCAGGACTACCCAAAGGAATCTGCCATAGCTGGGCTAATTTGGAGGCTTCAGCCAAAGCCTCACTTTCATACTTGGGCGCCAACAAAGGAGAAGGGTTATGGATCAATGCCCTTCCGATCAATCACGTTGGCGGTTTTACAACGATAACTAAGTCTTACTTTGCCAATCACCGCCTCGAGACTTTGGGCTCATTTGACTACGCGACCTTCGACGAAATAGCTCGTAGGAGTGACGCACCTGTGTTTACTTCATTGGTGAAAGCGAACCTATCGAAACTTGACCTATCAGTCTTCGAAAAGATTCTTCTTGGTGCAGGCACTCCACCGTCTAAGCGCCCTGTCAATGCTGTAGTAACGTACGGACTCACCGAAACCGGAAGTGGCTGCGTATATGACGGAGTCGCACTACTCGACGTAGTGATCCAAGTGGTTGAGGGCGAGGTACTTCTCAAAGGGCCGATGATCGCCCAAAGTTACCGGAATGGCACTCCGCTCACGGATACCAATGGCTTCTTCCACACAGGTGATAGCGGATCATTGGGCGACGACGGCCTGCTATCAGTAACTGGGAGGATCTCAGAGGTAATCAACACCGGTGGAGAAAAGGTCGCTCCAAACACGGTCGAAGAGGTGATAAACGAAGCAACCGATCTACCGGAGTATGCGATATTTGGTTGCCGCGACGAAGAGTTCGGTGAGGTGGTAGCCGTAGCTATCGCTCACCACGAAGAGTCACGCATAACGCTTGAATCTCTCCAGCAAATAGTAGCTGAAAAACTTCCACGCTATTGCATCCCGAGGCGCCTCTTCGCTGTTGATACCCTACCAAAGACTGATCTGGGAAAGGTACAGCGAAAGAGGCTTACGGAGATTTTTAGTACGGCACGATAGCTCCTAGGGGGTCACCATCGCTCCTCCGTCTACCACCATCGTCTCGCCGGTAATCCACCGCGACAGGTCCGATCCCAGAAAAAGTGCAGCGCCCGCAATATCGTCGGGTTCGCCTATACGCTTCATTGGAAGACGTGCTGCGACGGAAGCCTCGTGGTTTTCCCATAATGCCTTGGCGAAGTCGGTTCTTACTAATCCTGGCGCTATTGCGTTAACTCTGACCTTGGGGCCAAGGTCATTTGCAAGCTGCTTGGTCATGTGGATGACAGCGGCCTTAGAGACGTTATAGAATCCGATCCCTGACTCCACCGACAGACCACCTATCGATGCGATGTTGATAACAGACGAAGTGTTCTCAGACTCTTTCATGTACCTCTTAAATGCTGCTTGAGTAAACCACAGAACTCCCAAAAGGTTTACATCAAGGATCTTTTGAGCGCGCGATGCATCAATGTCGATCATTGGACCGTAGTAGGGGTTGGTGGCCGCGTTATTTACGAGAACATCGACGCTGCCAAAACGAGCAATTGTCTCGTCAACGACTCGATAAGCCTCGGTCTCTACACCAACGTTGGCAGCGACGTAGTCGATCGCACCTCCCTCGCTTGCCGACACCTCCTTTACTACCTCGCTGAGTGCATCGGCTTTGCGACTTGAAATCACAACGTTTGCACCGTGGCGATAGAAGTGTTCAGCTATCGCTCTTCCAATTCCTCGAGATCCACCCGTAACCAAGACGGTCTTATTTGAAAAGTCAAAACTCATTGCCTTAGCATTACACATCAGAGGGGCAGTCTCGATCCAATTTTTCAATATCGGCTTCGATCCCGACAAGATTTTGATCCATGCTCAAAACCGGATAGATAGTAACAACTTGTTCCGATTGACCGTATGGTGATTTTTCAAGATTCCTTTACAAAAATGGACCCAAGTGGACTTGCAACGGAGCGAATGAGCACCATCGCTTGCAACCCATCTTCTTGCCCTAATCGAGACCTTCTTACAATATGCGAGAAGGAGCCAGAAAGTAGCGCCAAATCTTCTTATTACCTCTTGCAACCTCTGTCATATGCTTCTCAGTTGCTCTTCAACGCTATTTGTCGTATTTGCTGGTCACATCGTCCGAACCACTAATTGACCTCCAGTAAGAGGCTGCGCTTTTTAGAAATTGCATCGATGTTCCACGATTCGAGTGCAATCACATATCATCCAGACTCGAGTCACGGTAACTATTCGATTTCAAAAGAATTCATAACGTCAGCAAGAAGGCGGTAATAGCCGATCAAGACAATAACTTCAAAAATCAACGGTTGATCGTAGTATTTGAGCAGCTCGGAAAAGCATTCTTCATCGACAGTCCCTCGGTCGAATAACTGATCAACTGTCGTAAACAGTACGGTTAGCTCTGGCTCAAAGTTGTCCGTGGCGCCGTGAGCTATTTGATCAATCTCATCTTGGGCGAGATTGCAGTCTAGAGCGATCTGTCCGTGAGCTCTAGCTTCGAATTTCGCCGCGCTCCTGGCGGCAACTCGTAGAATGACGGCTTCACGAAGACGGGGTGGAAGTCTTCCTCCGAATCTAAGCGCTCCTCCAACCCTCAGAAGGCCACTTCCAATCTCTGGAGATAGGAGCATGGCTCCAAATGGACCTGCAAGTGAAGTGTCGTCGAGAATCAATTGGAAGTACTGCTTCGACGTACCTCTTGGCCCTAGGGTTATTTGGTCGTAGAGATCCTTTCCGTCTTCGTCTAGTTCATCTCTTCTTGGCGGCGTAAAACGTTCAGCCATAAAATACTCCAATCACTTAATCGATAAACTTTGCAATCAGGTATCCCAGATCCCAACGCTACTCTCGATTACCGCAACCGGGTAAAGATAAGGCGACATAAACATTTAGCCCTCCGCGCGAAAGCGAGCGTTGAGGTAGAGGCATTTTTCGCCAGCGATGGTTGTCCCATCTAACCTCAAGGACCAAGATTGCGCCAACGCGCCAAAAATACCTTCCAGAAGATTGACCTCGGAAATAGTTGCGTGATACGTTTTGATATATGGTGAACTTTCGATCAAATCGTTACGATATATTGAAAAAGATTGAATCGCTTGATCCTGAGACCGAGTACCGAGAGATCTACCGCCTCATGACAACCTATGAATTTCCTTGGGACATGAATCAAGCACTTTCATTCGCACTATTTCGAACTTATGCCGTTCCTACAATCGGATCGCTGCTTGCTCATACAGGTGAGCTAATCGATCGGGTTCAAAAAAGATACGACGACACAGTTATTGTCCTTGATGCAATCCTTGAACACGGCCCCAGCGAAGGCGATGGATTGACTGCTTTGCGCAGGATGAACCAGATGCACAACGCCTACAACATAAGCAACAGTGACATGATTTATGTACTGAGCACTTTTGTAGTAACGCCGATTCGCTGGATGGACGACTTCGGTTGGAGAGCTATGTCAGCAACTGAACGAATAGCCGCGGCAAACTACTATCGCGACTTAGGACGCAGAATGGGCATCCGAGATCTCCCTGAAACTTGGAAGGACTTTTCTAATTTCTTGGATAGCTACGAAGAGGCCAACTTTTCAATCGATGCAGGAGGAACAAAGGTAGCAGAGTCGACCATCGAACTATTCACGACCTTCCCACCCAACCAACTTCTGCCGAAGTCAATCGTATATAAGATGTCCTATGCCCTGATGGACGAACCGCTCCTCAAGGCGTTTGGCTTTCCAACTCCAAATCCGATATTCAAAACGCTTGTTCGCAATGGTCTAAAACTACGCGGCAAACTCGTCCGTGAGCTTCCTCCCCGAAAGGAACCAAGATGGCCTCGAGAGATGCCACAGGTTCGTAGTTATCCGAACGGATTCGACATCGAAAAGATAGGTACATTCCCGCCCCATCAAACATCTTCAGGAGAGGAGGTGGAATGACAAAAGGGCCAAGATTCTGCAACGGTGGTCCAGAGAATCGGAATAGTCACATGATCGATAGCCCAACGATGCAAGAT
>JAKAZZ010000068.1 GCA_021826315.1 Actinomycetes bacterium | reverse complement strand
TTCCGACGTTCCGATCAACGTGACAGTTCACGGTTCGTTCTTCGTTATGGCTCACTTCCACTACACCATCATGGGTGGAGTTATCTTCGCCTTCTTCGGTGCGATCTACTACTACACTCCTCTGGTCACCGGTTTCGAGTTGAACCAAAAGCTTGGTAAGATTCACTTCTGGTCTATGATTATTGCCTTCAACAGCACGTTCCTTCCACTCTTCGCCGTTGGCTTACTTGGCCAACCACGTCGTGTGTTTGAGTACGCTGCTCGTTTGCAGACGCTTAATGACTGGGTTTCAATTTCAAGCTATGTGCTTGGACTTTCGCTTACATTCTTCGTCGTAACATGGATGTGGCAGATCGTCGTTACTCGCAAGAAGTCCGTCCGCGACCCATGGTCGTCGAGGTCTCTCGAGTGGCATGTTGATTCCTATCCACCGCCTGCGTACAATTTCGAGAAGATTCCCGTCGTTGTCGCTGGACCGTATGAGTATGCGGACCCCGATGCTCTTCCAATGGCCGATATCGTGGTTGCGAATGCCGGTAGAGATGTAGCAAGGGAGAACGCACGATGAGCGAGATAACTGAATCGCGTCCAGTAGTGGACGAAGAGCAGCACTACCATGAGGCGGCCCTCGGGTCGCTATGGTGGGGTTCGAGAATTGGTATCGCTCTGGGCCTTACAGCCTTCGGTGGAATTATCTTTGCGTACTTTTACCTACGTTCATTGAACTCACATGGACTTTGGGATCCTCACGGTATCACGGCTTCCACTCTGATGGGTGCTTTGATTCTGACATTGGTTCTTGTCAGTGTGATTCTCAATCAGTTCGGTAATGTGCGTTTGCGCAAAGGTTCGACGCTCGACTGGCAAGTAGCTAATGTGGCTGCCTTGATTGGTGGACTTTTCGCTGCAGGATTTCAGATCTGGGAGATGACCAGACTGAACTTCCAGCCAGGCTCCTCGGGCTACGCCGGGGTGTACACAGCTTTCGGGCCAGTGTATGCAATTATCTTGATCCTATCCATGTATTGGTTAGAGACCTTGATTGCCCGTAGTTTCAGAAGTGCTAAGTTGTTCGTAGAGGAGGGAGGCGTTGGTTTTTCTAACCTTCCCCAGGCCGAAAATTTCCGAGCCAATCTAGAGGGATTCAGTTATTACTGGGTCTTCCTAGGTATTGCTTCGGTAGTATTTTTCATTCTCTTTTACGTTCTTTAGCGAGATGGTTGGGGGCCCTTAGGGCTCCCAACCTAATGAAAGGTTGATCATGTTAGCAGGCGTTTTTCCAATGGATGTTCCTGCCGGTGGTGTGCTAACCATGGTAGTTCCATTAGGATTTTTTATCGGATTGTTGTTCTGGGGTTTTTTCCAGCGCAAGCGTTTTAACTAAAGTTAGATCGTTCGGAGGGAAGTGGCGGAGCGTTGCTCCGCCACTTTCTGTTTAAGGGGATGGTTCCGGGGTCTTCTCCAGGTTATTTAATTGACCGGTGAGGATTAGTATCCTTTTTCGCGTCGCTGATAACTGATATTTCGTAGGGTTTCCTATTTTGTGTGATGCGGAGGTAGGACTGATGCCGGATCAGCACTTCTATTGGGTTGTTCTGTGCGGCGGCTCAGTATTAGTTGTTTATGGGTTGAGGCGTGGCCCTAAATGATAGGGGATTTTCGATTTCCGAAGATTTGCGTTGGGCGGTGGTTGACGGTTCGTCCTACCAATTGTTTATGTGCGTGATTATTAGTTATCCGCCAGTTCTTTTGCTACCTCGATAGTTTTTTATTTGCTTGTCCATTAGTACGCGTATCGTCGTGTCAATTAGGAGCCTGCTGTCCGATTACTGTAGACGTGTTGCGTTTGGCGCGTACCGTTTTTTACCGAATGGGCAGCTTCGTTCAAATGGTGAATTCGATGGTTTCAAGTTGGGATCGGTACTAATTCGGAGGTTATTTTTTTTGGCAAGTTTGTTATTTGTTTTCGGTTATTTATCTAGGTAACATGCGAATTATGTCATAGGAGCATGTGTGTAGAGTTCAATTTGAGTGGCCGAGTTTTGTGACTGATGATTTTAATGCAATTATAGACGTTGGTTAGCCCACTGGTTGTGTGGGGCATGCTCTCGGATCCCAGGGCTGGAGAGATTGCGTGGATTGTGTGGCCGCTAATGTGATTGGAGCTGTTATTGGCGTGGAGTTTGCAATAGTTGTTGCCGACGATGTGGTTGTTGGTGTTGCTGCCGAAGTGTTTGATGTAGCGTTCGCTGTTGGCGTGGCGACTGTCAATTGGTTGCCTGTTATGACTTCCACGTCGCTTCCAGTAGTGATTGAACCCATTCCCATAACGACCGGACCGGAGAGGTCGGCCTTTACTCTTTCTGCGTCCGCTAATTTTCCTGGCTGATAGCGTACTATCGTCTCGAGGTTGTTTCCGAGTACCGTCGTATTACCCGTTGACTTGATCTGGTATCCAAGTGTGCTTAATCCGTTGCTTACTTCGGCTGCTTGGTTGTACGTACCTGTCCCGTTTAGTACTGAGACGGTGAATGAATTGCGGGGCATTGTCGGTGTTGTTAATCCGAGATTTTGGTTGATTATTGTAGAGTCCTGAGGTTCGGCCGCGAATACGACGTCGCCGTAACTTGCGCCCAAGTAGGTGTAGTTATTTTCGAAAGCTATCGGTAAGGTGACAGATCCTACGTTGGAAGGGGAGATATTTCTGAAGGTAGATGCGATAGAGAAGATTTGATTGAAGCTAAAGCTTGAGTCGAGTGATAGATATGGGAATATGGCTCCAAGTATCGAGTTCAGCTTCAAGGGGTTGGAGATACCCTTTGCCTTCACTTGAGTAGCGAGAACTTTTAGGAATTCGTGGTCGCGTCTGATTCTTGATAAGTCTCCAAGGCCGTCGGGACTGTAATTGACACCATCGCTGGAGTAATACATTTCCCTCGAGCGGACTAAGGCGAGTGCCTGTGTTCCGTTTAGGTATTGGCATCCCTTTTGGGTTATGTTGAGTCCCGTTTGTGCATCCTTTACGTAGTAAGGGAAATACATATACAACCCGCCTAATGCATTCACCAAAGATTGAAATGAATCGAAGTTGAGTTCCGCATAATGTTGTATCGGAATTCCTAGGTCCTGTTCGATTGTTGCGACGAGCTGTCCGGGGCCTTGATTTAGTGCAGCATCTACGCGGTTCGATTTATTCGAACCTGGTATCGGTAAGAAGAGATCGCGGGGGATCGACACGAGTGTGACGGTTTTAGTTTTGGGATCCAGATGAGCGATCATGGTCACGTCAGATCTCGCCCCACCGACTTGGGCGCCAGTACCGAAAGCGCTGGCTTGTTTGCCGTTGAGGATAGTTCTCGAATTATTTCCCACCAAGAGAATGTTTATAGGTTGGTTGTTGATCTGCGTGTCGAGGTTTGAAACTGAGACTTTTTTGATTGAGTTGAATCTTGAGCGTGCGTAGATGTAGGTTCCGCCTGCTATCAAGGAGATTACTACGATTACAGCCACTACACCGAAGCCCGATCTTCTGAGCGCTACGTTTTTACGCTTTGGCGCGCTATGCGCCCTAGGCTTCTTGCCAGAATTGGGATTGTAGTAAAACTGATTGTCAGACATGTATTGGTAAAAATCCTGTTTTGCAGTTGACGTAGACGTCAAGATTTGGCAGCCAAGTTCCGGTATTCAAACTAGCCTTTATCTAAACTACCCGTAAAGCACGTACAGTGATACGTGTACGGTGAGGGAGACGATATGGAATCTAATAAGTTGAGGCTTGTTCCTAGTGGCACCTTAGGCCTCACATTGAAGGCCGAAGTCCTGTCCAAGGCCGACGTAGATCGTGCAGTTACTCGAATTGCACACGAGATTCTTGAGAGAAATCGCGGCGCTAATGATCTTGTGCTGCTGGGTCTCTTGAGGGGCGGCGAGTGGTTTTCCAAAGCACTCGCTAAGAGAATCGAAGCACTTGAGGGAGTTGATGTACCGTCCGGAGTGCTAGACGTTAGCAACTTCCGCGACGATACTAAATTCGACCCAGATCGCGTGATCGAATTGAGCCAAGACCGTAGTGTCATTCCAATTTCGCCCGAAGGAAAGACGGTTATTCTTGTAGACGATGTCATCTTTACGGGGCGTACTGTTAGGGCAGCACTTGATTCCTTGCTTTCGAGGGCGCGTGCCTCTAAGGTTCAGCTAGCTGTCATGGTTGACCGTGGCCATCGCGAAGTACCGATTCGTCCGGATTTTGTTGGTAAGAACCTCCCTACGGCGATGTCAGAGTACGTAGAAGTTACCTCTGACGGTATCAGGATCTTCCAAGAGAGCGAGTCAATAAACCCTGCGAGCGAGGATAAATGACTTCAGATGGTCGCCGTCTTGGCCTCCATACGTCTACCAAATTGGACTTTGAAGATTTAGTAGCTCTCGTCAACAGGGGTCTCGAACTTAGCAGGGGAGGAAGTGCCAAATCCTTTGCGGGGCGAAACGTAATTTTGGCATTTTTCGAAAATTCAACTCGCACCAAGGTTTCGTTCGAAGTTGCTTCTACTCACCTTGGTATGACAGCCATAAATTTTGATATTACAGGCTCATCACTTTCCAAAGGTGAGTCGGTCAAAGATACAGCTGAGACCCTTGCATCGTACGATCCTTCGCTTTTCGTGGTTCGCTCGAAGGAGAGCGGCCTCTCGCAGTTGTTTGAGGATTGGACCGGTATCCCAACCATCAATGCCGGCGATGGTGAACATGAGCATCCAACACAAGCGATTTTGGACATTACTACTCTTGTGGAGCGCTTTGGGTCATTGGAGGCTCTTGGGGGACTTCGTATGGCGATTGTAGGCGACGTATTGCACTCGAGAGTGGCACGCTCACTAACTCAGTTGGCCAACTTGTGTGGGATTGAAGTGTCGTTCCTCGGCCCAGATAACATGATGCCAAAATATATTTTCCCGAACGTAAATCGTCACTCGTCTTTTGAAGTTGAGCGCTATGACGTACTCTACTTGTTGCGGATTCAGCGAGAGAGGCTCGCGCACGGTGAGACCCTTGAAGTAAATAAGTATCGCTCTCGCTTTTCGCTCACTAAAGAGCGAGCAGCCCACTTGAGATCTGAGCAGGTCATCATGCACCCAGGACCAGTATTTCCCGGAATGGAGATTGATGCGCCTTTGATTGACGCTACGAACTCGTTGATTCGGCGACAGACCGAGATTTCGATCTTTGCCAGGATGGCTATCGTCGAGGCAGTTTTGGAGGGATCTATAGGTGGCTGAAGACCGATTTCTTTTGAAGGACGCGACTCTCTTTGATGCAATTGGATTGCGACGGGTCGATATCCGACTCGAAAAAGGCGTCGTTTCCGAAATGGGGGTAGGGCTACTTCCTGGGGTTGGCGAAGAGATGATCAACTGTGATGGTCTTTTGGTCGCTCCTTCGTTTATCGATCTCCATACTCACCTCCGGGAGCCGGGAGGAGAGGAGGCAGAGACCTTTTTGAGTGGTTCAATTGCCGCGGCGGCAGGTGGATACTGTCGAGTTGTAGCCATGCCGAACACCGAACCGGTACCAGATTCGCTAGGAGTTATCGATGAAATACGGGGTCGTACGCTGCGATTACCGATTGCAATCGATTTGGCTGCGTCCATCACTAAAGGACGAAAAGGTGGTGAGATCGTTGAGATCACTGAGCTGACGCGGCGAGGAGTAAAGGTCTTTACTGACGATGGCAATGGAGTCCAATCGGCAATGTTGATGCGTCGGGCATTCGAGGCAAGTGCCGCAAGTGGTGCAATACTGGCCCAGCACTGCGAGGATGAATCCATAATGTCTGGCGGTGCTATGAATGAAGGAGAGATCGGAGAGCGATTGGGCCTAAAGATGATCTCGTCGTTGGCTGAAACCATAATGGTCGCGAGGGATGTCGAGCTCTGTAAAGCTATCGGTGGGCGCCTTCATTTGCAACACATTTCAACTTCTAGGGCTGTTGCTTTGGTATCGGAGGCGAAAGGCGATGGAGCCTTTGTAACTTGCGAAGTGACTCCGCATCATCTCCTGTTAGATGAGAGTTATGTTGGGTCAGGCAAGTCGCTCTTCAAGGTGAACCCTCCATTGCGGACGATCGACGATGTAGATGGCCTGTGGAGAGGAGTTGCGAGCGGTGCGGTCGACGTAATCGGAACTGACCATGCCCCTCATCCACGTTGGAAGAAGGACCTACCATTCGAAAGTGCAGCCTTTGGAATGGTAGGAATCGAAGAGTCGCTTTCGGCGTCATTCTTAGGCGCCCGTCGATTTATGGGGCGCAACCCAGGGTATTTGCCGAAGCTTAGCGTTGGAACCATCGATGTTGAGGAACTTCGTCCCCCCCAGATTTCAGTAGAAGAGTTTTTATGGCTTCTAAAGTTAGTGGAACTACTTTCGCTTGGACCGCGCCGACTATTGCGCCTGCCAAATGATCCGATTGCCGAAGGTATGAAAGCGGATTTAGTTGTGATCGATCCAAGTGTCAAAAGGGTGATATCGAATGAATCAATTTGGTCAAAGTCTAAGAATTCACCGTATTTAGGAATGGAGTTGCCGCTTGCGATTCGTCACAACATTGTGAACGGTCGCATGATCGTGCGAGATAGGTGTGTTGAAGTGGAGAGGTATTGGCGATGATCTATACGACGGAAAGAATTCATAGAACTCCGGGATACTTGGTTTTAGCGGACGGCTCAAGTTTTGAACTTGAATTAATCTCAAGTGACCCTGGACGATACGAAAGCGGATTCTTCGTGGGCGGAGAGGTTGTATTCAATACAGTTCTATCCGGCTACCAAGAGGTAATCACTGATCCATCGTACGCCGGCCAGATGGTAACTTTCACGACCCCAGAAATTGGTAACTATGGCGTAAATACCATAGACATGGAGTCGCCAAGGGTGTGGGCTCAGGTCGTAATAGTCCGCAATTATTCGGGAATTTATTCAAACTATCGAGGCGAGAGATCTTTACTTGACTTGTGTGAAGAGTCAAATGTCCCACTCGTATCGTCGATCGACACTCGAGCTCTAACGCGACACCTTAGAAACTACGGCGCCCTCGCTGGTGTCATCGGAACTGCAGAACCTAGCGTATTGCAAAGGCTGATAACAGCTGAGATGACTACCGACGGAAGAGACTTAGCTTCTGAGGTGAGCAGGCGAGAGATTGATGTCCACGGTAGTGGTCCCCGCATAGTAGCGATCGACTACGGAATTAAGCGTTCTATCATCCGCTACCTCAGCCACAAGTTTGAGACGGTCGTTGTTCCTGCTAGAACGTCGGTTGAAGAGATTATGGCGTACAATCCACGGGGACTGTTTCTTTCGAACGGTCCGGGCGACCCCGCGGCTGTTGATTACGCCGTGAATCAAATTGCGCCTATTTTGGGGTCAATGCCAATCTTCGGAATCTGCCTAGGCCACCAGTTGCTTGCACGCGCCGTTGGTGCGACGACAGTAAAGCTCAAGTTTGGCCACCACGGTGGCAACCATCCCGTTGGACGGGGTGACGGGGGTGCTGTTGAAATCACCAGTCAAAACCATAATTATGCGGTTACTCGTGAGTCACTAGCGGAGAGTTCATTTTCAACGGAAGTCACTCACATAAATTTGAACGACCAAGTGGTTGAAGGATTTTCAGTGCCCTCGATGCGCGCCTTTGCGGTTCAATACCACCCCGAAGCCGCACCTGGCCCTCATGACTCCCTCTACCTTTTTGAGGAGTTTTCAAAGTTGGTACAAGGGAAGTAAGACTAAAAAGTGCGTCTAGAGAAGTACAGAGGAAGAAGATAAATGCCTGCTAGAAGAGACATATCCAAGGTCTTGGTGATAGGCTCCGGACCGATCGTTATTGGTCAGGCCTGTGAATTTGACTATTCAGGAACGCAAGCCTGTCGGGTCCTTCGAAATGAAGGCTATTACGTAATTCTCGCCAATTCAAACCCGGCGACGATTATGACGGATCCTGATTTCGCGGACGCCACTTACATTGAGCCACTTGATCTTGAAGTACTGAAGAGAATCATCGAGATCGAGCGACCAGACGCTCTGCTACCTACCTTAGGTGGACAGACTGCGCTTAATTTGGCCATGGAACTAGCTGAAGCAAAGGTGCTCGAGGAGTACGGCGTCGAAATGATCGGCGCAACACCACTAGCGATAGCCACAGCGGAAAATCGAGAGCTCTTCAAGGGCGCAATGAATGAGATTGGGTTGCGAACTCCACGATCTGGGTTTGCTCACGATCTTGCCGGAGCGATCGAAGTTATGCATGAGATCTCGCTTCCGATCGTTATTAGGCCTAGCTTCATACTTGGTGGAGCGGGAACAGGTATAGCAACTACCTTCGAGGAGTTCGTAGAGGCAGCTCAAGCTGGATTAGATGCATCGCCTATCAGTGAGATCCTGGTCGAGGAGTCTATCGCAGGCTGGAAGGAGTACGAGCTAGAGGTGATGCGCGATAAGGTCGATAACGCGGTCATTATCTGCTCGATCGAAAACTTTGACCCTATGGGTGTGCACACCGGGGACTCGATAACTGTTGCGCCTGCTCAGACTCTTAGCGACGTAGAGTATCAACGGATGCGAGATGCCGCCTTCAAAGTAATCAGGCGAATTGGCGTTGAGACCGGCGGGTCTAACATTCAGTTTGCCGTCAATCCGAATACTGGAGAGATGGTTGTTATAGAGATGAATCCTCGAGTATCTCGCTCGAGCGCGTTAGCTTCGAAGGCAACTGGATTCCCTATTGCAAAATTTGCAACAATGCTGGCTATTGGATACCGGTTGGACGAAATTCGAAATGACATTACCAAGGTCACGCCCGCTTCCTTTGAGCCAACTATTGACTATGTCGTTACAAAGGTTCCAAGGTGGGCATTTGAAAAGTTTCCTGGGGTTGAGGCCCAGCTCGGCACTCGTATGCAAAGTGTCGGAGAAGCGATGGCCATCGGACGAACTTTCATTGAGTCGCTCCAAAAGGCGATGCGATCAATTGAACTTGGTCGCTATGGTCTCGGAGGAGATCCTCTCGACCGTGTTGTTACTGAAGCCGATAAAGAGGAATTACTCGAAGAGGTAAAGGTCGGTACGCCTCGCCGAATCTTCGCTGTCGATGAGGCTTTTCGCGCCGGTGCCACCGTTGATGAGATCTACGAATCCTCCAAGATTGATCCTTGGTTCCTGTATCAAATCAAGTTGATCGTTGAAATGAAAGATGAGATCGCTGAACGTCGAACAGAGGTTGAAGCTGGAACTCCTTTAAGTGTGATTCTTACGAAGGCTACCTTGAAGAGATATAAGCAGAATGGCTTCTCAGACGCCCAGCTCGCATATCTGCTTGGATGTGGTCGTAGTGAGGTGACTAATCTTCGACGTAGCTACGGACTAACTCCCGGTTACAAGACTGTCGATACGTGCTCGGGCGAGTTCGAGGCGGCGACGCCGTATCACTATTCGAGTTACGACGGTGATAGTGAAGTGATCTCGAGTTCCAAAAAGAAGGTCATCATTCTCGGTTCAGGCCCCAACAGAATTGGTCAGGGAATTGAGTTTGACTACTGTTGTGTCCACGCCAGCTATGCACTTCGGGCGGCTGGATACGAGACGATTATGGTCAACTGTAATCCCGAGACGGTATCAACTGACTACGACACATCTGACAAGTTGTACCTTGAGCCACTTTTTGCTGAGGATGTCGAAGAGGTAATTGCAGCCGAGGGGGGATACGAATCCGTTGTCGGAGTGATCGTCGGACTCGGTGGGCAGACTCCACTAAGACTTGCTCAGGAAATTACCGATTTGAAGGTACTAGGAACAAGTTCCGACGCCATAGATATTGCTGAAGATCGAAAGCGTTGGTCGGCGATGTGCAGTGAACTTGGCATCGATCAGCCATCAGGTGCAACGGTCTTTGCGGTCGAGGAGGCGATTGAAGCCGGTAAGTCCATAGGCTACCCTGTCCTCCTCAGGCCTTCATATGTTCTTGGCGGTAGAGCGATGGAGATCGTTTATGACGAAGGCGAACTTGTAGGGGCGTTTGGGCGACTAGATGCACTTGCTCAGGAGGGTGGAATTTCGAGGCGTGGGCCAATATTGATAGATTCTTTCCTTGAAGACGCTGTAGAGGTCGATGTCGATGCAATTCGGGATACCAGCGGAGATTTTTATCTGGGTGGAATTATGGAGCACGTCGAAGAGGCTGGAATTCACTCTGGCGATTCGGCCTGTGTAATTCCTCCGATCACTCTTACACGTGAAGTTCAAGCCAAGATCATTGAAAATACCAAAGCGATTGCCGATGCCCTTTCGGTAGTGGGACTTATCAACGTACAGTACGCGGTAAAGGATTCTCGGGTCTACGTTATCGAAGCAAACCCGAGGGCTTCGCGTACTGTTCCTTTCGTCTCGAAGGCGACGGGTGTCCCCTTGGTAAAGGTTGCATCTCTCGTAATGGTTGGCAAAAGTCTTTCCTCACTTCATGCCGACGGAACCATAGATCCAACTACGAGCGGCGGCTACTTCGCGGTAAAAGAGGCGGTAATGCCATTTTCGCGCTTCCCGACTGCGGACACCTTGCTTGGACCTGAGATGAGGTCTACCGGGGAGGTAATGGGTATCGATAAGACGTTTCCATTGGCATTCGCAAAGGCTCAACTAGGTGCAGGATCGCGACTACCCAATCGGGGAATGGTATTTCTTTCGTTAGCTGATCGAGATAAGCACTCCGCAGTCAATTTGGCTAATCGGTTGGTAGAGGCAGGCCTATCGATAGCAGCGACCTTCGGTACCGCTAAGCACCTCGAGGATAATGGAGTGTCAGTTGATACTATTGTCGGTAAGATCGCTGAGAAGAGCGAGGACCGAGCCGATGCGGTTGAATTGATAAGTTCCGGTGCGGTTGGTTTGATAATCAATACCCCGCACGGTAGAGGTCCTCGTAGCGACGGATATCACATTCGGAGCGCAGCTAACCGCCATAAGGTTCCATGTATCACTACGGTATCGGCGGCATTGGCTGCGACGGATGCGATAAGAGAGATGTCTCACTCAGAGGTTTCGATTAGGTCGATCCAGTCGTACCACCTTCGGTAGACGGAACGAGGAAGTATCGAGGTAGAAAACGATGGCGAGTAACCAAAGTGGTAATTCAGTCGATTTGGAGACATCTTTAGGCCCGCGGTTTAACCTTTTGAATCCGGTTTTGAATGCGTCTGGCGTGGGTGGTTTTTCAACTGAACTCTCAGGTTATCTAGACCTTCGCAACTTGGGGGCCTTCGTCACTAAGTCCCTTGCTACCTTTGAGACGAAAGGAAACCCAGCACCACGTGTGAGCGGGGCTGGGTCTGCAATGATTAACTCCGTTGGCCTGACTGGTCCAGGGGTTAAGAGGTGGCGAGAAAGCCACCTACCGCGCCTTGAAAAGAGTGGCGTCACAACGGTAGTGTCAATTTGGGGTCGAAGCGTTGAGGACTATCGCAGTGCGATAGAGGATCTGAACGGAGTAGGTGACGTAGTAAGGGCTATTGAAGTAAACGTATCGTGTCCCAACATCGAGGACCGAAACCGTATGTTTGCCCATTCACCTGAAGCTGTAGCAGAGGTTCTAGACGCAACGAGAGGGGCATTGCTGCCCCGCTTCATAAAGCTTTCACCAAATACTCATCTCCTGAATGAGATCGTTGACGTTGCGGTTTCGACGGGCGTAGACGGTGTTGTACTCATAAATACCGTTATGGGTCTTGCAATTGATCGCAAGACTCTCTTACCCTCACTTGGTGCCAAAGGCGGTGGCCTCTCTGGGCCTGCAGTGCACCAAGTGGCTGTTAGGGCGATTTACGAGACCTATGCTCGGCATCCTAATCTGCCAATAATTGGAGTCGGTGGAGTCTCTTCTGCACGGGACTTGATCGCACTAGCCTCTGCGGGTGCTAGTGCAATCGAAATTGGAACCGCCTCATTTGTTGACCCCAAAGTCTTTTCGAGAGTTATCGCTGAGCTTCCGGCTGAGATGTTGAAGTTGGGCTTTTCTACATTCAGGGATCTGGTCGGGGTTGGCCATCGGGGTGGTATCTCTGCGGTGAAGTTGGGGTAGAAGGAGGTTGGGTCAACCTCCATAATTTCGTTCGATGAATGTAAATCTGGATTTGGGGGGTCTACGATCGGTAGTGTTGTCGTCGATCGGGCTTTCGAAGTCAAATTAATAGTTCGTAGTGCGATAAAGGAGAGCCACAATGCGCGAGTATGCAATTGCCTTAGATGTTAGCGATCGAGGCGATGCCATATCTCTGGCGTCTAAGTACCAAGGAAAATTCGCGTTTGCGAAGATTGGCCTAGAGCTGTTTACTGCTACAGGGCCTTCAATTATCTCTGAGATCAAGGACTTGGGCTATCGAATCTTTCTCGATTTAAAGCTCCACGATATTCCAAACACGGTTAGGGGTGCTACGGTGTCCTGCGCAAGGTACGGAGTAGATCTTTTGACGGTGCACTGCGCGGGTGGTGTCGAAATGATCCGTGCTGCTGTTGAGGCGTCAAGTTCTGTAGAGGGTGGCCCAGCAATAGTCGGTGTTACACAATTGACAAGTCTGTCGCCTATTTCTACCTCGGAACTTACTGAGCGGATGTCACTGATTGCCGACGGTGGAGCGCACGGGTTTGTGTCGTCCGGATTGGAAGTTGCTGCTATCAAAGCGCGTTTTCCGGACCTCGTAGCGGTTGTTCCTGGAGTTCGTTACGACATGGACAATCTTGGTGATCAGGTCCGGGTCGTAA
>JAKAZZ010000067.1 GCA_021826315.1 Actinomycetes bacterium | reverse complement strand
CATTTGGAGATGCGGGCTTCTTCGGATCAACTGGAAATATCAATCTAAACAAGCCAATCGTCGGCATGGCATCTACCCCAGATGGTAAAGGATATTGGCTCGTCGCTTCTGATGGTGGAATCTTTACATTTGGAGATGCGGGCTTCTATGGCTCTGCTGGTGGTACGACAATCACATCACCGGTGGTTGGAATTTCGCCCACCCCGAGTGGCCTCGGATACTGGTTGGTAGATGCAGGCACCTATTCATCGCCCACTCAAATAAGTTCACAGGCATTTGGCAATTCATTGTCCAAATCATCGTGGACCACCCTAGAGACAAATAGTCAGGGAACGCCGGTTGTGTTTTCGACCACTATGGCGCCGAGGCCAGCTGCAACTCCTGCTTCGATCGTCATGATCAAACAAAGTAATGTCGCCTTTGCCCTCTACGCCGGCTACGATCAACCCTCTGGTAACTTTGCTCACACTACAGCAGTTGCACAATCGCTTCGCTCATCTCTGCTTGCTGCCTTCAATGGAGGCTTCCGTCTCGACGTAAGTAATGGTGGCTTCTACTCGGATGGCGTTCAAGCTACACCACTAAGGAGCGGCGCAGCATCGTTCGTAATAAGCCCGTCAGGCCAAGCTTCAATCGGTATGTGGGGGCGGGACTTCACCCTCAACTCAAATATCTATCAGGTAAGGCAAAACCTTAATCTGTTGGTAGACGGCGGCAGAATCGCTCCCGATGCAAATGTGAATGGAGACTGGGGTGCAACCGTCGGAGGTGTCACATACGACTACCGGTCGGCTATCGGCAGCGACATTTACGGCAACCTCTACTACGTTTCGGGTCCAGGCCTCTCCGCCTTTGATTTAGCAAATATCATGGTTCACCTCGGAGTCGTAGAAGGCATGCAACTCGACATCAACTCAATGTTTCCGCTATTTGTCTCGTACCACAACGGGGTCGGATACAAACTGAGAAGTGACATGTACTATGGCGCTGACCACTACACGTCGTCAACCGAGCGTGACTTCTTTGCACTCTTTACTAAGTAACGGTTGAATACGAAGATGCGATCATGGCTGAGCTGAAAACGTGAATCGTAGCCCAAAGCTTACCTACAAGCGCTAAGGAGCGCAGGTATTGCTAAGTGACGACTCTCGTGTCTAGTTACGACTATTTGCCAAAGCCATATGAACGGCGCTTGCAATCAACTTCGGCAACTTAAATTACCTCCGTCCAATGCAAAGTCGTTTAGTACCCAGCCGGACGAGATATTCGATATGGAAAGGCCTTCGAAGACTGATTTCACAAGTTCGATCTACCGTTCCTGACCGAATCAAGTTGCAAACAGCGTCAAGTTAGAGATTTGTAGAGGAAATGAGTTACGCATCTAGCTTGGCCAATACTTGAACCGGATAGGTGCACCGAATTTTCAAGCTGGGCTACTTGTTAGGTTCGCCACCAGCAACTGCAGCTGGAGTCTCTGCGATCGAAAAGAGAATTCTCTTCAAAAAGATGTACTTCGCAACCCAAAGGATAGCAAACGAGCCGAAGTAGGCCCCATCTACCAAGATAACTTGAGCTAGATGTGAAGTACCTACGATGGTCTTGTGGGAGTCGGCAAAGTCGCTTGACCACGTAGAAAAGACCAAACCTATAACTGCCATGACAAAGTAGGGGAAGATCTCCCTCCAAAAGCTATTCTTCGCCTTTTTGCCGAATGCCCAGTACCTATTGAGAATGTACGAAGGGATGGCGCCAAGGAGAGTTGCGGCAATTGAAGAGGTCTTTGAACTAACAGCAAGGACGCCATAAAGGAGGAAGAAGGCAACTTGAGAAACTACAGCCGAAATGACCGAAGTTAACGAGTACCTAATCGCCTTTTTGCCTTCGCTGCTCTTCGACCATAGAATTAACGACCGTATTTTATCTATCAATGTCCCTAGACCTTGGCTTCCAGATGGTCGCAGAATTGCTTCAACCTAAGCTGTATCGTCTCTTTAACCGATTTACCATAGCATATAGTAAAAAACGAGCACCTCATAGGTGGATACAAGTACGGATGATTAAATTTTGACGAAGCACATCTTGGTAACTGGCGGAAGTGGATTCATTGGCTCTGCGATTGCAACTCATCTTATTGGGCGGGGATACCGCATAACAAACCTTGACATGGTCTACAAAGAGATCGTTGGAGTTGATTTCATCGAATGCGATATTCGTAATCGCCAAATTCTGGAAGAGTTATTCCCTGAAAACGTCGACGGAGTCATACATATGGCTGCTATCACGTCAGTCCTGCAATCCAAGAAGGACCCGGCTGGAGTCTTCGCAACTAATCTCGATGCAACGTCAACCCTACTGGAACTATCACGTACTAGTGGCGTCAAGACCTTTCATATGGCCTCGTCAAATGCAGCATTTGGGAGCATCCTTCCTCCTCGACGTGTCTCGAATCCGAATGTTGATAAAACTCTAAACGAGGACCTTCCGCTAAACCCTTTGACTCCATATGGCGCCACTAAGGCAGCCGCTGAGATGCTCGGTGCCGCCTATTGCGACTCGTATGGAATCACCTTCGGGGCACTACGCCTAACCAACGTATATGGAACGAATATGGGCGGTAAAGATTCAATCGTACCGAGAATTATGCGATCGATCATCAACGGATCAACGATCGAAGTATATGGCGACGGGCTCCAATGGAGAGATTACATCTACATCGATGACGTCGTGAGCGCCTTTACCTTAGCACTCGAAGACGAGTGGACTGGACCAACGATCATAGGAAGCGGAATTAGTTATTCGGTTCTTGACCTTATTGCAGCGGTCGAAAGGACAACGGGAGAGAAGATAAAGGTAAATCATGGCGATGCCAAGGGCGGTGAAATGCGCGGAGTTCGCGTAGACATCTCGCTCGCAAGGTCTCTCGGCTTTCAACCTCAATACTCGATAGAGGAAGGGCTTGCGAAGGTGTACCGCGACTTTGTTGCTCGCGAAGGTCAATAACGATCGCGAAACACTGCGCAAAGGGTTGGTAACACAACCGTAACAGAGCCGTCGCAAAATCGTATCAATTTCGTGGTACGTTCTAGCTGATAATGACGAGTCCGTTTGATCTCTATACAGGAAGCACAGGGGCATTCGACGAGTTCATAGTGAACTCAAATGCCCAGGATGAAAATTGGCTTGGCCTTGCGAAGTCGATTGAAAACCTTGGCTTGAGTGAACTCAAGCGAAGAGCCATAGAAGTTGAGCAGACCCAGAGTGCTCGCGGCATCACCTTCACCGTCGGAGGCCTAGAGCGCACATTTCCACTCGATCCCCTTCCGCGAATCATTTCCTACGATGAGTGGAACAAGGTAGAGCTGGGGCTAGTCCAGCGAATCGCTGCTTTAGAGGCGTTCCTCGACGACATCTATGGAAGCCAAGAAATTGTAAGAGACAAGGTAATTCCAAAGCGGGTAGTAGCAAACGCAACTCAGTTTTCGAGGTCAGCGGCCTTTCCATTGATGGAGTACCAGATGCGCATTACCGTTGCTGGGCTTGATCTAATTCGTGACGAAAAAGGCGAACTTGTAGTTCTCGAAGACAACCTAAGAACGCCTTCTGGAGTCAGTTACGTCATTGAAAATCGACGAGCGATGGCTCGAATTCTTCCAGAGCTATTCGAAAACTATGAGATAGAACCAGTCACCGACTATCCAAGTCGCCTACTCGCATCTCTCATCTCTCAAGCACCTCCCCAAGTAAGCGACCCACTAGTAGTTGTTCTTACTCCGGGTGTGTACAACTCCGCATACTTTGAGCATGCGTTTCTCGCACGTCAAATGGGTGTACCGCTTGTTGAACCTCGCGACCTTTTCGCAAAGGGAAACGAGATATTCGTCCGAACAACAAAGTCTTCTAAGAGAGTTGACGTAATCTACCGACGTATTGACGACGAATACATCGACCCTGTCTTTTTCAGACCTGACTCCTACCTCGGTGTACCCGGCCTAGTCAATGCAGTTAGAGCCGGCGGAGTTACCATTGCTAACGCCGTTGGCAATGGTGTTGCGGATGACAAATTAACCTACGCCTACGTCGATGAGATCATCGACTACTACCTTCATCAAAAGCCGATACTAAAGAATATCGAGACTTACCGCCTCGAAGATCCTGACGTAAGAGCTTTCGTCATAAAAAATGTAGACAACTTGGTGGTAAAACCTGTGGATGCTTCAGGAGGCAAAGGGATCATTATCGGCAGTCAGGCTACGGAAAGGGAGTTGGAAGAGGTAAAAGTTGCAATAAGTTCCAACCCGCGCGGCTTTATTGCACAAAGGATCGTCAACTTCTCCACGATCCCTACCGTCGTTGGCAACAATATCGAACCTCGACACGCCGATTTAAGACCATTTATCGTCTCTTCTCCTGACGGCAGGTACGTCGTTCCGGGCGGACTTAGCAGGGTGGCGCTCGAAGCAGGATCGATGATTGTAAATTCATCCCAAGGCGGAGGCTCGAAGGATACATGGATCATCAAGGGGCGGTCAAGACCTAGGGTGACTACTTCGTTCGCTCAGAGCGAAACTGCAAGTCAAAGTCAAATTACCGAAGTGAAGGAGTCCGCCCAATGACATCACGAGGTTCGATAGTACTGGCTCGAACAGCCGAGTCTCTGTATTGGCTCGGCCGCTATATGGAGCGAAGCGAATCCATGGCCCGCATCTTAGACGTGCACCTCCACGAAATTATTGGTACCACCGACGATAATGAGGCACGATGGTCAGACCAGATTTCCGCGATCTTTACCTACGAAAGGGACTACTCGTCTTTTGAAGACTTAGCACTTGGCCTATCTCTCGACGGATCGGTCACCTCTTCGATTCGGCACTCAATAGAACGGGCGTATGAGAACGCGAAATCGGCCCGCGATGCCATTTCACTTGAGTATTGGGAACTCATAAACGTTGCCTTCGGACGTGTATCACGCTATAGCTTGGATCAATTTGGCCACGGCCTCTTTACCTTTTACTCCATCATCAAGGAGCGTTGCGCTCAGGGTCGAGGGTTAGCCGTCTCGACCATGAATCGAGACGCCGCATGGCACTTTCTAAACCTCGGATACAACGTCGAACAACTCGACATCCTCCTTCGCCTTCTCATCGAGAAGCGTCGATCAGAATATCCCGAGGACTGGGTTGCTGTCCTACGTTCAATCGGAGGCCATGAGGCCTTTTTGCGAGCAACAAATGCACCTGTGAATGAATTGGGCGCGCTCAACTTCCTAATACACGAGAAGATCTTTCCTCGAACGATCCTCGCTTCAATGCTCCGTATTTCGAACATATTAAATGAATTGATACGGGGCCTCGATGAAAGTCAAGGCCTCTTATTGCCTCCAGAGCTTCCAAGAGAGATCGCAAGGTTGGAGCATCCATTGGCGACCGAGGTAGGCGAGGTCGATCAACTTCTCGAAGAGCTTTGGTCATGCCACCTCCTGATGTGCAACTTTTACTACGAGACCTTCTTTTCTCCACTCTCTCAATCGAACTTCAACTATCCCCTGCGCAGCGAGGTATGGCGATGAAGTGGCGCTTAGAGATAGTTCATACGACCAAATACACCTACGAAGAGGACGTCTACTCCAGTTATAACGAAGTTCGAATGACTCCGAAGAATACCTCCAATCAATTGCTTCTTTCGTCATCGATTGCGGTATCGCCTCGAGCCTCGCTCTATAACTACTCTGACTATTTCGGTACCGCCGTCACATACTTTGATCTTCACCGACGCCACAATAACTTAGATATCACATCGTCAAGCCACGTAGAATTAGATGACCCTCGTGGTCGTGGTATCCGCCTTACTCCTGCAGCCATGAACGATACTGACTTTTGCGACGCATTTAGCGAGTACCTCGCCCCTACGCCGTACACTCAAATCCCAAGCGGCTTGGCCGAAGAGACCTTTGCATCGGTCCGTGGACTGGATTTAGTCGAAGACCGTGTGGCCCAAGTAATGGACTTTGTAACCGGAAACCTTCATTACCGAAGTGGAATAACGAAGGTCTCCTCTAGCGCCGCAGAGGCGCTTGGAGTCGGCTTTGGTGTTTGTCAGGACTTCGCCCATGTAGCGATTGCGCTTCTTAGATCGATCGGCGTACCAGCACGATACGTTTCGGGATATCTCTACCCTAACAAAGACCCCCTAGTCGGCGAGAGTTCTATCGGCGAGTCTCACGCATGGGTGGAGGCCTTCGTTGGGGAGTGGATTGGGATGGATCCATCAAATTCCGTCGATCGGACTAACCACTTATACGTAACGGTCGCAAAGGGGCGGGACTACCACGACGTCACCCCATTTAGAGGAATTTACTTCGGAGGACAATCTTCGCCGCCCATCGTCACCGTTACGATGACGAGGCGCGCCTAAAGCGAAGTGCTTCAAACTAACCTAGTTCTATGGCCATCATTGTCGCTGTTGATCTAGGAACATCTTCGATTCGAACGACTGCTTACACGCTAAATGGTGAAGCAGTGGCGAGTAAAGCTCGAGAGATTCCACTCGAAGTAGTCGGGGAGCGCGTGGAGCAAGATGCTACCGCGATCGGCAACACGACCCTTGAACTACTGAAGAACCTCGAAGCTGCCCTCGGCGACGACAGAAAGCAGGTCATCGCGATTGGCATCACCAACCAACGCGAGTCAACCGTTGCATGGCGGCGCGGCACCGGCGAAGTGCTATCGCCTCTCATCTCATGGCAAGATGGGCGTGGACAAGATGTACTAGCACGAATTGAGAAGGATGGGGGCTCAAAGCTAATCATTGAGAAGACGGGACTTGCGATGAGCCCGTACTTCAGCGCGACGAAGATGGAGTCAATCGTCTCAACTTCTGATGTAACAAGCTATAGCGATGGGGCAATGGGAACGCTAGACAGCTACATCGTCTACCTCTTGGGAGGGCAGTCGCTAGATAGCGCCTTCGTTACAGATCCATCAAATGCATCTCGAACAATGCTGTTCAATATCGACACCTTTACCTTCGACGATGAACTCCTCTCTCTCTTTTCAATTCCAAGAAGACTCCTACCCGAGATATCGCCTACTACCCTCTCTGGGATAAAAGTAGCTAACGGGCTTCCCTTCGCGGGAGTATCTATTGCATCGGTCGTCGGCGATCAACAGGCATCGCTATTTGGACAGGGCCGATTTGAAGTCGGCGCTACAAAAGTTACCCACGGAACGGGAACCTTCGTCCTCTCGAACGCCGGCACCTTACGCCGTCGACCAAACAAGGGACTCCTTGAGTCAATTGGGTGGCAAGTTAAGACTGATCACATTGAGGAAGAGGCTGTCTACGTCACTGAAGGTACGGTCTTTACTACTGGTTCTGCGATACGATACCTGCGGGACAATCTATCTCTAATCTCAAATTACGAGGAGATCGATCAAGTTGCCGGAGGCGTAAAGGACTCAGATACCGTAACGTTCATACCCTCCTTCTCCGGCCTTGGAACGCCTTATTGGAGGCGTGACGTCGGTGCAGCAATATATGGACTTTCGGCTTCTACTACCAAGGGTCACATCGTTCGAGCCGCATTAGAAGGTATAGCTATTAGAACTACCCAAGTAATTGAGCAGATGGAGGCGGTACTTGGCGAACCCGTTAGTACCATAACCTGCGACGGTGGCCTTACGAAATCGAGCCTCTACCTTCAGATACAAGCCGATCAATCTAACCGCGAAATAATGCTTCCCAAAGTGGCAGAATCTAGCTCGTATGGGGCGTTCCTGCTTGCCGCAATCTCTGTCGGCACGGTAGACATGACTAAGGCTAAGGAGCTGATTCGCTTTACGACCGCTGTATCTCCGAGCAAAAAGAGCTACTCAAGTAGCCAACGTCGACAGCGCTTTGAAAAGTATATAGAGCGCCACCTATCTGAAACCAAGGTAGACCGTCTGAGCCAAGGATAACCGCAGGTTCAATTCAAACGACTACCGTATATGAACCGAACTTCACTTAGTCTTTTTGACGGCTCTATCAAGTGCGATCGAAGCATTTATCAATCCCACGTGCGAAAAGGCTTGCGGAAAGTTACCCACTAGGCGGCCTCTCTTTGTGTCGTACTCCTCTGATAGGAGACCTACATCATTCGAGACCGCAACTAAGCGAGCGAATAGATCCTTTGCCGCATCGATCTCACCAATCTCGGCTTGAGCTTCAACTAGCCAAAAGCTACAGGCTAAAAATGCGCCCTCGACACCTGTTAGTCCATCAGCATGACCGACGTCGTCCGTGCGATAACGAAGCAGAAAGCCATCACTCATTAGATCGGCTTTTATCGCCGCCACAGTTCCGATAAATAAAGGGTCACTTCGTTCCAGAAATCCAAACGATCCTGCAAGCAGGAGGCTCGCATCGAGCTCCTTTGAATCATATGATCGGGTGAGGCAACCTCGCTCATGGTCGACTCCGTTAGCGAGGATATCCTGACGAATTTCATCGCGCGTCTTCTCCCACTTCTCAGTAGGCGCCGATAGGCCAAATTGCAATGCCGACTTGATAGCCCTATCGAGAGCTACCCACGCCATAACTTTGGAGTGGACAAAGTGGCGCGGAGTCGACCTTACCTCCCAGATGCCTTCGTCTGGCTCCCGCCAATGATCTTCTACGTGCGTGACTAATGCGACTTGAAGATCCCATTCATTAGCATCTGGCTTCGACGTGATTTCACGGGCATGATGGAGCGCCGAACCGACCTCACCAAAAACATCCAACTGCACCTGTGCGGAGGCCGCATTTCCGATTCTTACCGGTTTTGAACCTTCATATCCAGCTAGCCATTCGATTTCGATCTCAGTCAAGCGTCGTTCACCAGCGGGACCATACATAATCTGAAGCTGTGCTGGTTGACCAGCTACTGCACGCATCAGCCATTCACACCACTTCGCGGCTTCTGACATGTATCCGCACTGTAAAAACGCCAACAAGGTAAAAGAGGCATCCCTTAGCCAACAGTATCTATAGTCCCAGTTACGTCCCCCGCCGAGGGCCTCGGGAAGCGAGGTAGTAGCTGCAGCCACAATACCACCACTTGGCGCATAGGTAAGTGCTTTCAGGGTTATCAAAGACCGAACTACCGACTGTCGAAACGGACCGTTATAGGTGCACCTGCCACTCCAGTTTCCCCACCACCTCAAGGTGTTTTGAAGCTGATCCTTGACATCCACAGTACAACGGCGCTGGCTAGCGGCATCTTGCCAGGAGAGTACAAATGAAACTTCATCACCTGCAGCTACATCAAATTCACCTATGGTTCGATAGTTTTGACCTTCGAGTTCGACTGTGGCAAAAAGGCATATGGAGTCGGGGCCTGCAAAGCCATGGAGGTGGTCGCCCTCCTTGCGCATCCACGGAACGATCGTTCCATACCCAAACCGGACTACAATTTCACATCGCATCCTGATGGTTCCGGTGAGCCCAGTTACGATCCTGACGATGCTCGCTTGGTGCGACCTGATCGGCATGAAGTCAGTGACGCGTACCCTCCCGGAGTCAGTTGCGTACTCGGTAACGAGCACCAAAGTATCGTCTTGATAGAAGCGTTCGACGGAGCTTTCTCCGTCTACCGGTGCCAACTGCCAAAAGCCGTTCTCTTCCGTTCCCAAGAGTTTGGCAAAACAAGCATCAGAATCGAAACGAGGCAGGCAGAGCCAATCGATTGAACCGTTGCGGCCAACTAAAGCAACCGTATGAGTATCGCCAATAATTGCGTAGTCCTCTAGGGGCGTCGATTGGCTTTGCTGAGATTTATCGTCGATCTTGCTTGCTCCATCAGTCATATCTGTTGATCCTACCCCTCATTCTCATTAATAACGGAACGAAAACCAACACAATAGTCCTGACCAACGAATCGAATACAGCAGAGAACGGCAATCCTTTTTTAACTTTCAACCAAAAGGGAACCTTCGATCGAAAAGAAGTACATCCGGGCTTAATGGCACTTCCATTTTTGTATCAAATCGAAATGAGGGCTTGGCCGAAAACGCCGACGAAACCGAAGCCAATAAAGATACGTGCCAAAACAGAGGTACCTCTCATTTGAAGTACTCAAAATGCCAATATAGTCCGACGCGACCTAAATGAGAAAGACGGATTGCTAAGGAGTAAAACAAGCGAGACTGCAGATAAAGGATCGATTGTCTTTACAAACTTCGATAGCAAAATCACCGCTACTTCGAAAGTCTTCGCGCTTGCTGAGAGCAGATCCGAGAGAGCATCCATATCTGTGAGCGCTCTAACGCTCTAAGCGGACGACGATCTCTATGGCAGATAAGAAAATGGCCATGGTAGTCAAGTCCGATGAAGAAAATATCATCGTTTTCTCCATGGCTATCTGAATACTCCGCACGCACCGAACCACCCTTGGCATAGGCAACCAACCATGGTTCACTTGCCACGTCACCAAAACCGGCAACTAACTTCTCACCGTTACTATCAACCACCGCTGCATACGAGAGATCGAATGTGGCGTGAATGTTACTGGCTAATGCCTCAAATAAGAGTGCCTCGGCCTCGCTGTCGAGCAGTCGGGTCGCCACCTCGAGGGGTGCTAGTCTGATGTCGTAATCGTTGTGGTGCGACTCTCTCACATCCTCAACATCGACACCATCGACCTCATGTATCTCGCGTATCAAAAGATCGAGCAAGTCGTGGCTCGGAATCTCAACGACGATTTCGTCGATTGCCTTGCCAGCGCCTCGTTCCAGTATCTCTATTCCAACGAGGTCTCCACGAACCGATCCGATTCGCGAGGCGACTTGACCGAGAGCGCCTGGACGATCGTCTAACCAAATTCGTAGTATGTAACGTGCCACGCCTCAAGGTTAGTGGTTAACTATTACAAACATATTTCCTAACCATAACTCTCCGAATCTCGATCGCATAAAAAGTAGCTCGTCACTTTCCGAAGACAGCAAGATAAATCCCAAGGCAGAAGATCAGAGCACCTCCGGTACCCGTAACGGCCTCAATTCTCTTCTTCGAAGATGACAGCCAACGCCTAAGTGTGCCGGCTGCCAATGCCCACATCGCATCAGACGTAAAGCCCATAACCAAAAAGATCACATTCAAAATGACCATCTGCAAGATCGGTGACATCGAGGTCTTTCCCACGAATTGAGGCAAGATTGCTGCCATAAAGATCGCAGTTTTTGGGTTCGACATCCCAACGATTACGCCAGTTTTGTATATCGAGGAAAGAGAACTCCGCTCCGCACCCGACGCTATGTGCAACTCCTCTTTGCGCCCGATAAAGGTCTTGATACCCAGATAGCTCAAGTAGAGGGCGCCTGCGATTCTAAGGTAGGTAGCAAATGGGCCAAGGTGAGAAATTATCGCACCTAATCCAATTGCGACTAAAAGTCCTTGGATAAAGACACCTGTGGCGTTTCCCGCCACGGTCATTACTCCAACCAAAGGGCCGCCAGCAATTGCCCTACCAACTGCAAAGACGACGCTTGGACCTGGAATTACGATAAAGACTAGAGATATGGCGATAAACGCTGCGACGAGCGATGACTTCAATATTTTCCCTACTGAATTGGAGTCTCTAATTTGACAAGGACTCGCTTTAGATTTCTTACCGCTTGAGCGATTCGCATCTCATTTTCGATGAGTGCAAACCTTACGTAACCTTCGCCACCAGGACCAAAACCTACACCCGGTGATGTAGCAACATGTGCTTCAGTAGCCAGAAATCGAGCAAACTCCAGCGAACCCATCTCTTGGTACGGCTCTGGGATCGGGGCCCATACGAACATAGTTCCCTTCGGCTTTTCGATGTGCCACCCGATCTTTTCCAGTCCGTCACACAGGGCATTTCGACGCGATTCGTATATCGAATTAACAAGAAGTGGATAGTCGTCGGCTTCATTCAACGTAACGGTCGCAGCGATTTGGATCGGCTGGAAGGTTCCGTAGTCAAGGTAGCTCTTCAATTTGGTTAAAGCTGCGACCACCTCAGCATTGCCAACCATAAAGGCAACACGCCAACCCGCCATCGAATACGATTTGGTCATTGTGTACAACTCTACGGCACAGTCCTTGGCACCTGGAACCTGCAAGATAGAAGGCGGTTTGTATCCATCGAACGAAGTGTCAGAGTAGGCAAAGTCATGGACTATGACAACTCCACGCTCCCTGGCAAATGAGACTAACTTTGCCATCCAATCCAAATCGACGCAGACCGTCGTTGGGTTATGGGGGAAGGAGACTACGACGACGCGGGGCTTTGGCCACGTCGACTCATACGCCTCAATCAAGTTAGCAAAGAAGGCATCGGGAGAGCTTACCTCTCCTCCAAGACGTACCTGCCGCACCTCAGCACCTGCAAAAAGTGGCGCCCAAATATGAATTGGGTACGATGGCGAGGGCACCAGAGCAGTGTCACCCGGTCCGACTAAGACCCACATGAGGTGGCTGAGCCCCTCCTTGGCACCGATAGTCGACACTATTTCGGTATCTGGATCTAACTCAACTCCGTACTTTCTGGCATAAAGGTTCGCTACCGCTTTACGGAGGTTGGGAATTCCTTTTGAGGACGAGTAGCGGTGATTCCTGTTGTTTTGCGCAGCCTCCGCAAGCTTCTCCACGGCAATCGCTGGAGATGGAATATCCGGATTACCAAATCCAAGATCGATGACGTCTACGCCATCACGTCTTAGATCAATTTTAATTTGATCGATTATCTTAAAAACGTAAGGTGGTAACCCTGTGATGCGCCTGAAGTCCATTTAGACATAATAGTAGGTTGTCTAATTGAAGTTGGACTGCGACGGCCCTACTCCCGATTAGATAAGCGCAGCGCCAATTGCCCCTGCGAATTGCCCGCCTACAACTCTCTCAATAGGCAGATCTTCCCGTAGTCGACCATTAGCCATGATCGATGAGTATGAGCCACGCAGTTCTTCT
>JAKAZZ010000066.1 GCA_021826315.1 Actinomycetes bacterium | reverse complement strand
GTACGCGAACGAAGATGTGGCGACCATGCTGGCTGATTTTCGATCACCATTAGGCGTTCAAGAGCGTCAAGGTAAGAGACGACCGTGTTATGGGCCAATGGTCCAGACTCCCCTCCCGTCCCACTCCCTGGCGACTTGACCAAATAATGATCGCCGTGGTTGACGCTGCAGCGAGGATGATTGGAAAGTACTAACTCGTCCGTGATGCAGACTCGATTATCAGCGACCGGTAACGCCGTCAATTGTTTGGCGGATGATATCGGAGTGGCCGTCGTGACGGGCCCACTCCTCAATGAGGTGGATGTAGATTGAAGCGAGTGACACATCCTCCCCATGCACTTCGACGCAGTGATCGAGCGGCAGATTCTTTACTGCCGCGTCGCACCGCACCCACTCAGCAGAAAGGTCGGCGACCGCCTGAGGAGCGCTGTCCGGGTCGAGATTGTCGAAGTCTTCGTCAGTGATCGTAAAGAGCGGAGCGACATCTTCGCCAGCAGCACGTATTCTCAACCAAGTTCTCTCGACGTTTGTCATATGCCTGACCAATCCCAACAGCGAGAGGTTCAATGGTGGTACAGGTCGTAAAGCTAACTGTTCGCCATCCAATCCCGCGCAAATCCGAAGCAGTGTCAGGCGGTGGTGGTTGAGGTATCCCCGAAGAATAGGGCGAATATCACCGTGTCAGGGGTGGGTCCGTCGTCAGGCGGTTCCGGAGAGATCCACTGATACAACCCGGACCTTGAAATAACCATGTGATTAGTTGCGTACTTTCTCATTTTGCCTACCCAGGGCCAGCGACAATAGCAGCAACAGACGATGTTGATTATTTCAGATTCTATAAATACTTTCTCATTGCTGCTCTGTCTTCGCCGTCTTAGAAACAAAAATCAACCTAGGTGACAACAATCTCGGCAGAGAGGGAGAACCACAATTGGTAACATCTCGCCAGTTCTAATTTATAAGAGTAACTAAATCGGAGGCGTTACGGTTTTGCATGGCTCTGCGTCACATTTGGTAAGCAATTCAAGGCAAGTGTCAAGGCAGATTTGCCGCTTAGCTACTTTAGACAACGAATTCACCAGGCCTTTTGAATGTAGTAGGCCAATGCACATTGCGACAAAACCCCGTAGAAGAGCCTACGGACCATCATGCGCACCCGATTATCACGGGTTATACCATTAACCCCACTTCGGACAGGTCCGGCCGCACCTTCGGGATATGGGACCGATACCTCTTCCAATCACCGCTGCGCCGCTGGATCTGACCAAAGATAAGACTTGGGTGAAGGCCAAGGGATTCAGCGGAACGGCGTATTGCCTGCAACGAGCTCAGCTCAAAGTCAAATCCACTGGGAAACAGCCACTTCATTGCCTGGGCATCGGCCGCTTGTTCGATAGGGTCCGAGTTATCTCCAATCACGTCGATGTCAACGATCGACTGACTGTCCGGATTGATGTGTAGCAATGTTAGATGAGCTATTTCGTGTAAGAGCGTAAAAATAAGGCTATCGAAACGATCTCCACGCGTGGTCAGGGCGATTATTGGTCGCCCGTTGGCAAGGAAGGTGACCGCACCGTCGAGTCTACCTCCGGTTAGCCCCTCGGAGAAGACCACGGTTACACCACACTCGGCGAACCATTTAGGAACTTGATGAAGCGATGTCGGACCAATCGATGTACGCCTCGGTAGTTCGGACGCAAGAGTACTCAATGCCGCGAGATCGAAAGGGGAAGTGGATTGGGTGGTACTGGCGGCGAACCGGACGTGCGCAAGCCAAGCGATCTGCTCTGGTGTTGTGGCTTCATTCGAGTTAGAACGTCGGGCGGCGATGGCGAACTTTGGCTTTTCGTCTAGGCTCCTCAGCTCGAGCAATTGGCACGTAGCTATCTCGAGCTGATCAATGTTGACGGCATCCCCCAACCAGCCTCTCGCCTTCGCTTTCGAGACTGGAATTAAACCATTTAGGCGGGCCCGGCGCTCCACAAGGCGGATCTCTCCCTTCTTGGAATTTCGCGCCTTGTAGATCTTAACGTTATTCTGCAGGTTTAACCAGAGCTCGGGGGTTGTACCAAACGCGGCAGCTATAGAAATCGCCATATCGACGGTAATCTCCTTCTTCCCGTTCAAGATCTCCGATACTGTCTGGATTGGTCGACCGATAATCTCTGCGAACTCGCTGATCGTCCAGCCGCGCTCC
Source organism: Actinomycetes bacterium (assembly GCA_021826315.1). GTDB lineage: Bacteria > Actinomycetota > Acidimicrobiia > Acidimicrobiales > Acidimicrobiaceae > Acidithrix. The sequence continues at coordinate 11,603 of JAKAZZ010000066.1, read as the reverse complement.
TCCAGCTCGTCACGAAGGTACTCGGCAACCTCAAAAATTTCGGCGGGGATAGGTAATGCGCTCATCGTTAAGTCCTCCATTCATTCATTCATTCATTAATTGTTATTTAGTGGTAATCGACAACTTTGTAGATGACGATGACCCTCTCGTCGTCTTTGGTCTCCAGCCGTAAGAGAAGTCTCCATTGATCATTGATTCGTATCGAATGCAATCCCTCCAGGGCACCGATCAACTTCTCGAAGTGGAGCGACTTCAACATACGGAGGTCGTTTTCGTTCGCAGCCGCCACAATTAGCCAGACTTTCTTTCGGAATGCCTTGACAAGATCGTCTCCAAAGCGAGGTAGACGGAAGTTCGGCTCCTCGTACAACCTCTTTAGGTCTTCTTCCTCGAATCTTATTTTCATAATTCATGCTTTCACCCTTTAGGTGAATTCCGAATTCAATCATAGTAGGAGCGCTTGCGAGTACCATCGGTCAATTCTGTAATTCGGGATAGTAATTCTCCCTTATTTGAAAGCTGGCGAACGTCACCAACGGGAAGCCCTAGGTGTCAGGATGGTTGGCATCTCTTCGAATACAGAAGGGATGACCTAATATCTAGACCGAGGCAACTCCGATCAATGGTTTAGTAGATCCCTTGAAATTGTCGATCGACTGACTCGGGTTGCTGAGTCTGCCTCTTATCTGAGAGAAGCACTGATAATGAAACATCCGAACTGTCGCCGCTACCTCTGTTGATGATGGAAATAGCGCTCGCATTCGCTGGCTTCGAACTATCGAGTTCATCAAGAGCCGCGACTACTTTTTTCTTTAGTTTCTCGGGATACCTTTTCATGTCAATTCCATCTTCGCCCTCTTAGAAACATAAATCTAGCTAGGCGACAACAATCTTGGCAGAGAGGGCTGGTAAGGTCTTTCACGAAATATTAGGGCTCAAACCCGAACAAATCAATCAAAAGCTCGCAGAGGTTGGCGGAATGCCAAGCGTCGGCCTTTGTCTTCAACTCATTGCGCAAAACACATCGTCGACGAGGCCAATCAACGACGCTGCGATTATTTCGGGATCCTCCAATGGGCCGGAGGCCCGCACGGCCATTGCTACACCTTCTGTATTTCTCCCGCCAAAGATTACTGGCAGCAAGTCAATGGCTTCGCGAGTTACATCGGTCGCGACTCCCGAGGTAAGCAGGCAAACAAGGTAAGTGAACAGAGATGGCTTAGAATATGCAAAAGTGACAATTTGAATGGCAGACTCTGAGAGCAAACTTCGCTTTCACTTGCGAGCGTCGTCGATGAGTTGCCTCGTAAAAGAGAGACAAAGTACGGTAATCTGCGCTTCAGGTATAGCCAGACGCAGTGCGCGCTGTGCCATTTTGACCCCCTCACCCGTTGGCCTACCGAATAGCTCTTCGAGGTAGACGAGTGCTTTCTCGGTTGGTTCTCCTGCGGTCTTGTCACTAAGAAGTTCTCTTAGGGTTGCACCTACATCGCTAGATAACGCTGTCTGCATAATGCGGTATACGTCTGCCGCATCTTTGTCACTTAGCCGATCAGCACGCCCGCTAACAACGCGATCATAGATCTTGTGTGTTTTGGCAACCAAGAGTGCGGCCACACCGGCGACCTCGACGTCAATAGTTCGGACATCATTGGGATCAAGTGACGTGACAGTCATCGTAGCGTGATCAACCAGTACCGCCTCGAGACCTATTGCTCGACGTGCGGCACGGTTACCATGGACTCCAAGCCGAGCACCTCTTCGACCTGAAGTGTTGATCAATGCCCCTTCCGGTACAATAAGATCTATTGGAATGATCAGTTGGTGGCCGTCTACTCTTCAGGCCTTATCCAAATACCAGGTTCGATCCCGCTCGCCATTCCCGCTAGCTCAAATCCAGCATTTCTCATCGTAGCCTCCAACGCGGGGCCATCTCCGAGAAGGTTAGGATCAAGCGCCAAGTCACCGTCGGTGGTGTAAGGAGCCACAGCAACTTCATTTAGTCCAGTGCGCAGATAGACGGCTTGAGCTCCTGCAATAATAAATGCCTTTCCATGCGGCGCCAGAGCAATTAGTGCATCCAGCAGAACGCGTCGTGCAACTACGTAGCGAGGATCAAATGTAAAGCTATTCGGCACCTTGTTTCCTTCCAAATTCGTCAAATTGTTACTTCATTGGAGACGGATGGTAGTGTCGACTGGCGCCAAAGATCCTCGTTTTTAATCATCCACTGCAAGATAGCCTCTCCCTCAGCAGGCATCCGGCCATTTCCGGTCAAACAATCGACCGCCACCTGTGAAGGTGCCACGTATCTAATGCCGACTTCCTCTGATGTTCTTTCCCACACGATCGGATCAAATGGCTCGAGTAAGGCGACGTTAGCACCCTCATCGGTCGGGATTAGTTCTAGTTCTTTAGCGACGGCTGCTGGATCATCACAGTACGCAACGAGAAGGGCAGGGCCTGCGACAGCTGCTATACGAGCTGCAGCAAAAGACCCAGTTACAGCTGTTCGATGACGAATTGAGTCAAGTCTTCCTAGAGTCCGGCTCGCACCGAGGGGTGCTAGGTAGGTAGCGGTTCGGTTTGCGCGGAAAATATCGTAAGAACTCGCCCAACGTCGGATTAGACCATCGATATCAACAGATACTACGCGACCTCGACCAGTTCTTTCGATGAGCGCCTCGGCGTCGAGCGTAGTTAACAGTCGCGAAACATATCCCGGCGTCATCTCAGAAGCTGTGGCAAGTTCCCGCACACCGAACGGTGGACGAATATCAACCAGGTTCCTAACTACGCGGGCCGCTCTAGGTCCCTGAAGCCGAATCTTTCCTCTATTCAATGGATACGGATCTTTAGATGCTCCCCCAGTTTCAATGAAGACGGCTGGGTTATCGAGGCGAAGGAGGGAATTACCCGTGAGATCTACATAGTTAATCCCCTCGGAGCGTAACCGATTCCGACTTCCGTCGCTGAGCCACTGAGAAACAACGAGAATAGGAATGTTACCTGCCAAATCACGAAGAGTGCGTCCCAACCCACCAAGAAGCAGATCCACATCCCTAGGGCTAAAGCTTTTCTTGGCTTCCACTACAACTGTGGCAAACATCCCATCAGGGCTCTTCAAGTCGAAGGCTACGTCAGCTCTCCCCCTTCTAGGTGCATGCATCTGACGACCAGTAGGGCTGATCTCCCAGTTTTCGGGAAGCCTACTTCGAAGCCAATCAATCGCAGCTTTTATCATTTCGTTTTCTATAAGTTCAATGTTTGTTATCATTGCGAACTACCCTTCATAAACAATTGTAGCCTTAAAATAGCTTGTTTCCATGCCTAGCAAACAAAGTATTTTTAGGCAACACCTCTTATCTGTATTACTCAGAAATCCTCAGGTATACCTATGCGGCCAATCATTGTTTCGCCTAATTTAATTGGTCATTGCGCGGGCGCGACGACAGAACACATACGAAATTGAAGTTAAAAAAACTAAAACGCCTTAGAAACAGGCCATAGGTAACAGGATGCCTTGCATCTGCTCAAGTAAAATATGTACAACCCCATAGGCCGAGAACTCGGATCCTCTCTATGCCAAGATTGTTGTCACGTAACGGGATTTGTTTTCCTAAGAGGGCAAAGGCAGAGACGGTCTACCATCTCTGCCAAAAATGTTGACACATAATGGGATTTACTTAAACCCTAGGTGTCAGGATGGTTGGCATCTGCTCAAGTAAAGATGAATAACCGGATAGGGCGAAAACTCCGGCGAACGATGATACTTTATCCAAAGGATCAAAAAGAAGATGTTAGGCTCTACTGACATAGATGTGGGTCCCAAGTACCGCTATATCAAGTGACAATCCCAGTACACACCTAACTCTCGGATCTGAAATAGCCATAGAAGAAACTTGACTACATCCAAGCCCCGAAATTTTTCAGTTGCGAAACACTCAAAAAGGGAAACCGGACCCGTGCACGCTAACGATCTGGTTAAGCAGATTGTTGGCTTAAATGTGTCGTTATAAGTGAAGTTTTGAACTGGACCCCAACCCTTGGACAGCCTGGTGGCCCCCTAAGCAATGAGCATTTGTTTTTCTAACGGGTTAGGCAACCTGCTGGCGAGTATCTGATTGATAGTAGGCCACGTAGGGCGTAAGCCCGTCGACGCCGTCGTGAGGTCTTTCGGTATTATAGAAATCTAGGTACTTTGCTATTCCCTCGCGGAGCTCGGTACCGCTGCCAGATGGACTGAGATAGATGTTTTCGTATTTCAGGGTTCTCCAGAGTCGCTCAATGAAGACGTTGTCAATTGACCTTCCGACTCCGTCCATCAAGATCGCGATCTCGGCATCGATGAGAATGCTGGTGAACACCTCAGAGGTGAACTGCGATCCTTGGTCGGAGTTGAATATTTCCGGCGTCAAATAGAGCGCCAAGGACTCGTTGGGAGCCAATACGCAAAAATCAACCGTCATGGTGTTGGAAGTTCGCCAGGAGAGAACCTTGCGAGAATTCCAGTCCATGATCGATGACCAGATGCATGAAGCCCTTTTTATACGGGATGTAAGTGATATCTACAGCCCAAACTTGGTTCGGATAATCGATGACTAGGTCTCTGAGCAGGTAGGGATACTTTTGGTGAGCTGGGTTGGACTTGGTGGTGCTCGGCTGCGGGGCGAGGGATCTGACCCCCAATACTTTCATGAGCCGGCGAACCTGCTTGCGGTTGACTTGGAGTCCCCTGCGCGCGAGCATCTGAGTGATCTTTCGGGATCCAAAGGCCGGATGGGCCAGTTAGATCTTGTCCATCTCGGACATCACTTCCAAGTTGTCGCTCGACTCTTGGTGGTTGGGCTTGTGGTAATGGCTAGAGCGGGGAACCGACAGGATTCGGCAACTGGGTAGAGATAGAGACCTTGATGAGCTCAGGGTCTATCATCTGGTGTCTCTGTTCAGATGAGAGAGATATCCCTGGCCGCGCCGTAAAAAAATTGCGCTCCACTTCGAGCTGTCCGATCTTTTTGTAAAGGGCATCCACGTCGATGTGCCTCTCGTCCTTGGGGGGTAGCTCCGGATTCGAAAACCTTGGTAGCTCATTCGAGAAGCTGTCTTTCCAATTGGTGATTACGGGCTGGATGGACCTTGTAAATCTGTGCCAGTTCCGCGGTTGACTTGTCGCCCTTCAGGGCTTCAAGCGCTACTGTCGCTTTGAAATCTGGCTTGTACTTATTCCTTCTTGTGGGCACGTGCATCTCCTATGTGCATCGGTGCTCAAAGCTTAGGTACCTGTCCAAAAACGGGGGGCCTCTTCAGTTGACATCGCAGGCACAGATCAAAAACTTCTTTGGAATAGAACCGTGGCAAATACGGGAGTTTTGAAAAAATCGTATTTACTAATATATAGAAAGGGGAAAAATGGCAGAAGAAAAAGAAGCAAAAGAAAGAACTCCAGAGGAGGCAGAGGCGTATTGGAATTGGCAACCGGGCAGCCTTGTCATTAACAGGTGGCCTGACGGTTGGGAAGTGCTTGACCTAGACAGCTTCGACGATGATGCCGTCTACGAAGACGACGACGACGACGACGACGACGAGTAGCCAATAGCTAAAAAGGTCGCGTTCATGCCCTTTTTTCTAAATGAGTATTACTGGTTTGAAACCAGTTTTTAGCGCACAATAACAGATACGAAAAATGTTTATGCGAATTGGCTGTCGCTGTCAGGGCTCAAGTCTGTTGGTGTCTCTGCACCTCCCGAATCTAAGGGCTGGGTTGCAATTAACGGAGCTCACGTTTTTATTGGCGGTAGCGGCGGTAGCGGCGGTGGCGGTGGCACAGCTGTGATTGCCGAAGATGACCTCCAAACTCGCCGAAGCCCAAAATGCTTTCAAAGGTGCCTTCGACAAGGCGTTCCCCAAGGGAAGTCGCTATGAGGGGTTTGTTACTCACTACTCGATGAAAGAAATCCGCAAAGGAAGAAGCCCCTGGTTGGTGCAGACGGCAAGACAGGTCTCATGGTACACGATAATGGAGATGGCCAAGTAGAGGCTACTGCGCTTTACAACACCTCAGACGTCAAAGGCGCGGGGACAGCGCTACTCAAGGAAGCTATAGACCATCATGGGGTCAACTACGTGGAGTGCTTTGGCCCCAAGTTGAACCAGCTTTACGGCAAGCTAGGGTTCAAGACGATGAGCACAAATCCCTTCAACCCCGAGTATGCACCGCGCAACTGGAACACGGCGCTAGATGATTCGCCGAACTATCACACGATGTCGATAACGAGTTCTACGAGCGGAAGTAAGCGCCTAACGGCTTTATTGACGTACAATAAAGCAAGGAGACAAATGACTGAGAACGCAAAAAAGTCGGGCACAAGCAAGTGGCCGAGCATTGAAGAACTGATTGCCGATAATGACGAGATCGCCGCAAAGCAAGATCCCGAGTGGGAAAAGCGATACGGTGAGGAGTCTTGGAACGCTGCGCTTGCGCTACTTGGCGCTGGCCCAACCGATATACCGATGCCTAAGTAGAAATCATGGGCACATTCGAGAAGCGGTGGTAGTGTCTAAAGCTCACACACGGGCAAAACGTATCTTCCATGTCGGATTATGGCTTCATGGAAGATACTTTATTTAAGGGGCTGTCGCTGCGAGGTGTAACACCCGTAGCAGTTTCAAAGTTGCCCCAATCTAAAGGTTGGGTTGCCATGATCGGCGCTCACGCTTTTATTGGCCGTGATGGTGACGGTAAATTTCAGGATAGCTGTTTCACATGATTCATTTTAGGCTACTCGCTGAGTGCAACATCATGTTTTGAAAGTTGAAAGGCAGCTAGTTAAATGTGCCCAATTGCCCGGTCGGATTTTCGCACTCTTCACGTCAGACCGTTACAACAGAATGGACTTGAAACCATAAGATGCCGAGGAAGAGGAAGAACAACCTCGCGGCTTTTTTAGCATCAAGGCCTCTCAACGTCAGTTTTGGCAGAGAAGAAAGAATTCCCCGTAAATCGTACATATCGCGATAAAACTCTATGTTGCCACAGGATGCTCAAAATCCGTAATAATTTTTTCAACCAATCGATAGACGGTTGAGCTCCCAGGTTCCCTAGGCCAATCAACACATGGAGGAGAGTCTTTCATCTTGGCTCGAGAGACGGCGAGTTTAATGTTCTCTATGGTTATCAAATTTCTTTGAATTGACTTATCGTAGTTTGGGATGTTTCGACGAATCTGTCGATCGCACTCGTGCGACGTTCTGCAATCTGCTACAGTGCGTCCGAATCTAAGATTCGGACCCGGATAATGCACTGTTAACCTGCCAATCGAGACGCAATGATTCTGGGGCAGGTAGCCTCGCCGTTAGTCGGTTAACGGTGAAGGTCCTTACTTTACCTATTGACCTCTTTATCCCGTTAACATCACAAAGCTCGGCAACGCGACGATCTATGTACCGGCTTCCTCGGTCGACATGGAAGATGGCGCCTTGGATTTTCCCCCTGAGGTATATTGCTTGGCTGTAGTGTTTCGATGACAAGGCTTATCCGCATCTGGCGATCGCCGGAATATCCAAGTACCCTGCCGGTATGCTCGTCACGGATGGCACACAGAGTCCGTGAAGAAGCCTTCTCCAACTCGCAAGTATGAGGCATCCGACTTCAAAATCAAGTTGATTCTTCCCTTGTCAAAGTCACGCTCGACCAGATCGCTTGGAAATGTTCCTTTTGGATCAGATACGGTGGTCCTGATCTCGAATGTCCTTGGAAGTGGTACCCCTTGGTTTCACACCCACCATATGTAATTTCTCTCATTCGTTTGAGGATTCAGTGTATACGATGTGTGTACAATATGTATACTTGTATTCATGAGTAAGCCTATAACAACTCGTCTAGACGAAGATGTTGTCCAAGCCATCGACAATGCCGTAGCTTGTGGGGTCGCTCCTAACCGAGGTGCGATAATATCTCGAGCCGTACGGGAATGGCTGAGCCATCACTCTGAAGAGGCAATAAAGGATTCGTACCGGAAGCGCTACGAGGCTATAGACCCTGACGACGAGGAACTGATTGCAAAGCTTGGGACACTGTCGGCGATAATATCGATAGATGGCAATAGGTGATCTTCAGAGGGGAAATCTGGGATGCCGAAATACCCGGAGTGGGTAGGCACCCAGTTGTTATTGCAACTAGGGATACTGCAGTTCCTCTCCTTACCAACCTGGTTTGCGTGCTGGTGACCTCGAAATACCGAGGCCATGTCGCTGAAGTTGAAATTGGACGTGAAGAAGGACTTTCTCACACATCAGCGATAAACTGCGACAATATTTTCACATTGCCAAAGACCATGTTGACAAAAAGACGTGGATCCCTCGGACCCGTGGCTTTAGAAGCCTTTAACTCTGCTCTAGAGATTGCGCTGGGCTTAGGTAACTAGCCCCACGTCTCCGCACCGGATTTCGTAGGCGACCCGAAACCCGCATTCGTGCCATGAGAGTTGATCACGATAAACCAGCACCTGACAGCGCAATAATGTTTAGGCAATCGGCGAACAATAGGACTCTGCTGAAGGCGGTTTTCGTCCGGTGCCGTCCGCCATCATTGGTACCCCATTTGCAGTGGGAGCCTCGGACCCATCTACCGACCAGTGAAGTCTCGAATCCCATCCAAACCGAAATACCCATTTCAGTGTTCTGCTTTGTATTCGATGGGCGCTCGTATAGGAATCTACAGCGTCCTGTATGCGTCGCTCCTGTGCACTACGGCCGTCACCATTACAGTGGGCGACTCTTCATCAATTAGGTAAAGTATCCGATAGGAGCCGCGACGAGCCGTAAAAATATGCAAAAGGGGCTCCTTCAAAGGCTTGCCAACTCGGTACCGATTATCTAGCAAGGCTCCAGTAATGAATTCGTATGCAGCTAGAGCCACCTTTCCCGGAAGCGTTTCAGCTAATGCGACTTATGCGTAATCTGCAACCGTAACGATCATCTCGCGACGACACGTCGTACAGATCTAACCATCGCTTGTCTGAGCTCCTCGGGGCCTAATGTGTCACCTTCTTCGATCTCGGACAATCCCCTCCTATGGGCTTCAAGCAGCATACTGCCCGACAGAACCGCAATAGTCCCAAGAATTGCGTCGTAATCGTCAGCTCCCAAAAGCACCGCCGCACGATGTCCACTCCTGGTAATTTCAATTCGCCCGGACGTCGAACTCACCTATTCAATTAGTTTCGACAATTGTGCGCGAGCAAAAGCTAGTGGAACTGTTTTCATGTATTCCAATTAAAGCGTTAGTAGATCCTTTTCGGTCTTTTCGTCCAGGGTGACTTTCCGCCTTGTTGCTCCCATTGTGACGTCCTTTCCACCAACATCGTAGGTTGGCATAACAGGCGTGTACGGAAACTGGGGAACCTTAATTATCAAAGCATGCCGCGAATGACAAGATGTTGAACGAGAGTGCATCTGTTGCCGAGGTTGCTCGCCACTTAGACGTGACGGAGACAACCGATCACCGTCGGAGGAACCGGCATGACTTATAGCTCGTTTCTAGGGTGGGACTTCAGCTCGAAGAAATTGTCCAGCGGGGCGACCGCATCGGCTCCGACACTGTGTTGGGCGCGCACACTAGCAATCTCGTCCTCAAACCGGGCGGGCACCAATGTGGGCCAGCGCCAACCCAACGAACACCTTGTCCAGCGGAACGAAACTCGGTGTATTCGTGGCACTCCGAGGTGCTCCGCTGTACCTGTTTTGTTTAGGCTTTGGCAGAGCACCTAATGCCTAGCGACGTCGCCTTTTGAATACTCATAGGATATGTAAGCAAGAGCAAAAGAGGCTTGTGGTGAGAACGGGAATCAGATGAGATGGTTCAGACGCAGTGCTATCGTTCCGATCGCACTGGTTACTGGCCTGGGGTTGACAGCATGCGGAAGTTCGCCGTCGGTTGCCCTAACGACCACTTCAACCGCACCTTCGAACCAAGTTACCTATCTCTGTCACGTCATCCCGCGGGTCCACAGCCTGATAGTAACTCGTCACGCACCAGGTAACCAGTTTCACTTTACGTTCCCCGCCGTAGTGACTGTGACGAATGCCGCCGCCGCCCAAGCAGTTGCCACCTCCGCCTGTGCGCTACCCGACGCCCCGAAGGGTGCCCAACATTGCCCTGCTGAGTTCGATGTCTCCTATCACCTCGTCTTTGCGGTGCGAGGGGAAAAGGGCTTGGGTGGTGAAGCCATCGACGTTAACCCCACCGGTTGTCATGGGGTCACGGGCCTCGGAACCGTGCGTTAGGCCATATCCCATCCTGTCTTCTACCGGATCCTTGGGAACGGCAATGGGATTAAAGAACGCCAACTACATGACGTTTAGGGGAGCCTAGGGGCTACGTCGAATGACAAACTTGGACAAGCCGAATTCACGGCTTCCCGGCCCTACTTGACTGACGATCAGTGACTGGCAACTGCATCTAGGCGTCCCAGCGACCCCCAGAGTAATATGGACTCGGGATGTGAGGGCCACAAGCGAGCTGTTCTGAATCCACCCGTTTGGATTTGAAGCCAGACCGACTTTACTGACGGCACTCGCCAGTGCCAGGCGTCAACGCGTCAAACATCGGCTGAGACTGGCCATTGAGGGCCGTTACAAAAAGCGTTACGACGTGTACACAAAAGAGACACAATGGGCAAACTCAAGAGTACTGGCGTTCGTGAATTTCGCAACAACGCCAGTACCCATCTTTCCGGCACCGATGCGATTGCCGTGAACAAGCATGGCCAGGTGATCGGGTTTTACATCTTGCTCGAACGGAACCGGGACGAAGTGCGACGTGCTATTGCCAAGTTGGGTGTCACGAGGAAGAAAGAGCTTGTGTACGCAGGAGTTTTCGACACCAGTGAGGAGGTGAGAATCGAAATATTTGATTGGATCTAATGGTAAAACCGGAAGAGGAGCCACTCAAGTACTAGTGACATTTCGCCAACTGAGGATCCGTAAGTTAGCTGTATTGAAAGCTGCCTTGATAAGCGGAGTTCCGTGTCGCGTTTGGTGAGTAATTCCATTTCACCCTAAAGTCAGGGTACTTCCTGTCCCTTACATCCAGACTCAAGCGATTCTCATGGCTCGTACTATTTTTGGGGAACGACCTCTCTGATCCGAGGAAGGTCTCGAGCGTATACGGTTGCAGATGTTTGGTTATCGACGATACGACCACTGGATCTAGTAGAAACCCGAAGTAAAAGTTCACGCTTTAAAAGGAGCGGGACTGCATACTCCATGTCGTATTCGTCACTAAAAATTCCAACGGTATAAAAGTCATTATCATTCATCCATTCTTCCCACTCGCTAACCATTTTTGAACGAAACGCAGTAAATGAATTGAGCGCTTCATCATTGTCGTGACCGAGTTCAAGAGGCTCACCGTCTAGCAAGATCTTTAGAATTTCCTCTTCCCGGTCACGGTTTAGATCGAGGGGAGTCTCTCTAGTTGGATTTGAAAGGTTTACAAGTTCCAGAAGACTAGATCGTGTTTCATGTAGGCGGTAATTGGCATCTTGCCAGAGATTTCCATCTCCGTATACAACTATCGGATCTGGTATATGGAGAGACATACT
>JAKAZZ010000015.1 GCA_021826315.1 Actinomycetes bacterium | reverse complement strand
GCTGGGAACTTGGAATAAGTGCAAAGTTCTTTGAGATGGTACCTTGATGAATCAAGTGTTCGTAGAAGTGGGAGACAAAGGGTCCAATTAATGGCGAAATATAAGCTTTAAGGCTATCCAAAAGATTACTAACTTCGGACCCGAATGGATCGATGGTGACAATTTCACCAGCATCTTCAAGCTTTGAGTCGGCGATCATCCACCACTTTTTACGACTGCCTTTGAGCTTCTTGATGGAGTACATCGCCGAATCAGCCATTCGAACGAGAATATCGGGCTCGTCAATTCCTCCATTTGAAAAAGCAATACCCATTGACATACCGACATTGACCAAAAATTGTCCTTCGAGTAAAAATTGCGTTTCAACTGTCTTATGCAAACGAGCAAGAACGCTCTCGAGCTGTGACTCAAGAGTTTCGAGACTAAGACCCTCTAAAATCACGACAAACTCGTCTCCGCCTAATCTCGAAGCAAAGTCCCCCGCTCGTAACGCAAGCCTGAGGCGATCCGAAAATTCTTTAAGCAACTCGTCACCTACGGGATGACCGTATGCATCATTGATTGGCTTAAAGTCATCAAGGTCGATGACGCCGACTGCCAGATAACACCCTTCACTGCGAACCCTAGATAACGCCTCATTGAGGTACTGATGTAAAGCTCGACGATTAGGCAAATTCGTCAGAGAATCGAAATGAGCGTGTCGACGGAGTTCGTCATTGAGTTTATGACGCCCAGTCACATCGACTGAGGTCCAAACAATAATTTGGCTCTCGGAATCGCCATCGGGAAGCAGGCGTCCATGAACATCTAAAAATATCGATGATCCATCCTTTTTCAGGACTTGAAGATCACTTAATCCACCGTGTCCACTCGTCAACACCGCACGAACTAGCGCTATCATCCTCTCGTTCTCAGAGTTGAGGGTATAGAGAGACGTCATCTCGATACCTATCACCTCCGAAACGTCACTGTAACCCAACATCTCTGCGAAGGCCTGATTTGCTTCGATAATTCGACGTGCGGGATATTCAACTAGGTCGATCCCGGCGACGGTATTGTTGAGCAGGACATCACGAAGACGGCTCAACTTATTTCGTTGTCGATCTGCCTCGACACGGGCGGTAACGTCAATCTGGGTCCATACGATGCGCACCAAACCGTCATCTAAATCCAGCATTCTGCCTGACATATCTATGTATATCGGCTCTCCTGTCAACTTTCGATAGGCAACCGTGTCCAAACTTCCCGACCCGTTCTGCTGAACTAACTTGGCAAATTGGCCGACTCTGTCATATTCCTCGTCATCTCTGTAGAAGGAGCGTGCCGGGGTGTTCTTGAACTCCTCCAAATCATTCGCACCTGCGATATCTAATAGTCTTTGATTTGCAATCTCGATGACTCTCTCTGGATATCGAACCACGTTTATGCCCACGCCTAGACTTCCAAGGAGGGATTCGTTTAACGCACTAATTTCAAGATCACGCTTGATGAGGTCGATGCGACGAGCCGCCTCCATTAGATCGTTTGCAAGTTCAACGATCAACTCTCTGACTACATGGTTCACTGGAAATTGATATCCCTTGTCGAAGGTGACCAAAATAAGTACACAGGGAGTTGCCATGTATCGATTCAATGGCAGGATAACAGTTGTTCGCCGTGTGCGAAATAGCCGTTGCCAGGGATTGGCTACCTTCAATAAGGTTAGGTCGCCCTTTAGAAATGATGGCTCCCCGACTCCTAGTGCACGACGGGCAAATGACTTAATTGGGTCAAGAAAACTTTGGTTGCTTTGAGCGGTTTCATAAATTGTTACTAGATCTTCGTCAGAGTCTTTGCCGTCGACCGTACCTAGAACCGCGGAAAAGCGAAACCCTCCCTCTGATACCGCAAGTTCACATGCCTGGGAGAGGAGCTCTCGCTTGTCGTGGACTTCATTCGCCATCTGATTCAATCGAGCAACATAGCTATTTATTGCAGCAATCTGCCGGGCGGTATTAGCGTGGCGTCGCTGTCTCCGAAGTAACAGTCCAAGGACGACCGAGACAACGGCCCCTAAAAGTGCCAAGCCTCCGCGCCCCGGATAGAGAGAAAAGTGATTCACCGCAGCGACAAGAGTAACCACTGATGTTCGGTGGGATAAAAAGAGTGACGAGATGCCGATTTCGTCCATCGTCAATGAGCCCCAAAATCGATCTGGGAAAACCTGAGAGAGATTTCGGACCAGCTACCGGATAAAGCAAAATCTACCCTAGACCTAGTTCTACCTTTAGCAGCAATCAACATGTCCTATACAACACCCACATACGCCCCTTTACAATTGTAAAATAAATTGAGATAAAGCGCACGCATACACTCAATTGCTCGCCAACCACATTTAAAGGGTTAGCCATCGCTAGTCAATCCGATAAAGCTTTTAGTTTGCGCGAGAAATAACAAAACATCGATGATGCTTCTTGCGAAGTAAAAGGCCGCCGGAGCTAAGTTGCCATCGTTCGGTCACTTCTTCACCAACTTCAAATCAAGATGCTATCGAGCGAATGTATCCCATCTCGTACTCATGGTTGTCACATCATCGCACTCCCTTGCTCACCGCCACCTAAATACAATCGATTAAAAAAGGCGAACGATTCGATCCACAGGCCGACTTAAATATCGAAAGATTTGGTTCTCAGCTTGATACTTCAACGTCGATATAGCCAATCGAAGGCCTAAAAGTACAAATTAGGGAATTTCGAGAGCGCCAAATGAAATGTCCCGCACGATGAGAGTCTCTTGGCACCTTACTTTGGTTGGCAGGAACTCTGCAAACGCGAAGAGATTTAAAAGTAGCCACTTCGCCAATAAGCTTCACCTACGTAACCACTTTTAGGCTACAGGCACAAGTGCCTTGCTAAGGAAATGCAATGTACCGAGGTGCAGACGGGTAACGACCTTAAATCTCCCGGAGTATCGCCCCACGAAGACACCGAAGGGCTTAGACCTGCACCGCATCCAAAAGGCAAAGCCGACTTTCGATAATGCAAAGACCTGTAACGAAACCAAAAGCGCTCATATCGGTCGCTTCTTGAGAATCCATCGTGACTATAGTTCTGACGAACTTCCGAGCGTCGAGAATCGGGGATTAAATCTCCTTTGCCGACAACGGTGATACGGAGATAAACCAAAATGGATGCCCCGAATGCAAAGCATGCGCTCTATTTTTGGCCTCACTAAGTAGTGGCCATCGACGCCATCAAAGGATTGAACGTCGCCATCTGCCCTGCGATGAGCGCACGCTCAACGGTCTGAAAATGCAATTACGCGGTCCAACCAAAAGATCGGACCGCGTAATTTACCTATAAGGGGTATACAGGTAGCTTTGTTGTTTTAATTCCGTAGCTTTAGCCGATTGGCTTTAGGTGCAGAACCACAACTTCATTTGTCGGAGCAGAGGGCTGTCCCGACTCATATGGGTTAGATGGGGTGGGCCAACCCGTAAAGTGCTGAGAGTTGTACTCGTCAAATGCAGCACCGTAGACGGTGGGGATTACTGGCATTTGAGTAGCAACATACTGCTCGATGGGAAGCAACGCCGCCTTTTGCGCAGCAGGGGTAGAGGCTGCAGCCAAGGTAGAAAGGTCACTCTGGATAGTGGGGTCATTCAACCGCTCGTAGTCACCGGATGCCTGCGAAGTAGCGAGCTTAGAGTCCAACCAGCCCTCATAGAGCTGATATGGAGTTATCCCCTGTCCGGACCAGTGCATCGTCAATTGGAAGTTGCCACTAGCAACATCACTTGACCAAGCGCTGACTGAGAGGCCATTGAAGGTAGCGTTGATGTGCGCCTTTTGCAGATCTTGGGCGACGATCTCGTCGTCAGCTGCATAGTCTGTATAAGCAGCTGGATCAACGATCGAAATCGTTACCGGTTTGCCTTGGTACTGATAGAAGCCATCAGACCCAATGGTGTATCCAGCCTTCGTCAAGATCGCGTCAGCCGCCGCTGCACTTCCGTTTGGATCGAGTTTGTACTGATCCAGCGATGAAGAGTTGTATGCGTTGAAGGTTGGAAGAACCAAGCCACTTGCATTTACAACTGGTGGCTCTAGCCCAGACTCGCCTTGACTACTGATTGCATTGCGATCAATGGCAGCACTAATCGCTTGCCTTACCGCCAATTGATTAGTTGGCCACTGGTTCAAGTTAGGCATCAACGAGTTGGTATTTAGAGGTGCAAACCAAGCGTGGTGAGTCGAAGGACTTGGCGAGATAAAGATCTTGTCCAGTCCTGTGATAAAGTTACCTGCCCATTGAGCTTGGTTGTTCTGTAGCGCCTCTAAGGCCGTCGTATTGGAAGAATAGACGGGGAAACTCAAGGTATTTACTGCGACCGGCTTCCAATAACTTGGGTTCTTAGATAGCGTTAGACCCTCAGGGGTAAAGGTCTTCAACACGTAAGGACCAGTTCCAACGGGAGTCGCATCCACATACTTTCCTGGATCGCCAACGCTAGACCAGATCGCCTTTGGAACGATGTAGACATTCGCAATCGACTGCAGATTAGTAAATTGCGGAGTTGCAAAACTAATCGTTACCTGGTCGCCCGAGGTGGAGACACCCGTGATATTTAATCCACCGGTATTAATATCGGCATTGTTCTGTACCAACTGATAGGTAAATGCCACATCAGCAGGGGTAAGAGCAGTACCGTTATTCCACTTCACACCCTTTCGGATGGTAAAAGTAATCGCGGTTCCATCAGAGTTCCACTGATACGAGGTAGCCAACCAAGGATATTGGATGGTCGGATTTGCCAAGTCGAATTGGATGAGCGGCTCATAGATCATCGAGGTCGCTCCAAGTAGCGATGCAGCCGATGAGTTCAAGAACGGATTAAAGCTCTGCGTGATTGGACCTGTTGGAGATGACTCCATAGTAAGTACTTGATTCGCCCCGGAACTAGATGTACCGGACGAACTTCCACTTGAGGCAGATGTCGAAGAAGTGCTGCTCGCACCTGAACCACACGCCGCAAGTAGCAACGTCGATAGCGCACTACCGACTAATAAACGTGAAGATCTAAATTTCATTAGATTCCTACTAACCTTTCAGATAGTTGCATTTGACCCACAAAGTGGGTTACTCAACGAGCTCGCGCCAGAAACTTCAAAACCTACTGGCGCGAGTTCTAACCCCTATAACTTCCCCCGAACCCCTCCTTCCGTCAAAACTGAACCCTCGGCGCCGTTCGGATCTGTAACCGCCCAGCAGGCGACCCTTCGCGACGAGGAAATTGAAACAAGTGCCGGATCCTCCACAAGGCACCGATCCATAGCAAGTGGACACCGAGGTGCAAAGCGACACCCCTTCATTGAACCACCTTGAACTGCCAGCGCTCGAACATCTGCTCCATTCGATGAACGCAGATTGCTACCGAGGTCATCTGGGTCCGGCGACGAATCGATCAAGAGCTTGGTGTAAGGGTGCTGCGGAGATTGAGTTACCTCTTCGGCTCCTCCTCGTTCAACGATCACACCCTTGTACATAACCAATATCTCATCTGCAAAGTAACGCGCAGATGCAATGTCATGGGTAATGTAAAGCATCGCAAGTGAGAACTTCGAACGTAGCTGATCTAGGAGGTTGAGCACCTCCAAGCGAATCGAAACATCAAGCATCGAGACTGGCTCATCGGCTAGAAGGACCCTTGGACGTGCAGCTAAAGCGCGAGCGATCGCTGCTCTCTGCCTCTGACCGCCAGAGAGTTCGTGTGGAAACTTGGAGAGAAATCTTCCCGGCGGAACGAGACGCACCTGCTCACACAACTCTTCGAGGGCACTATCTGAAACCTTTTCACTTCCGTGAATGGCTAGTGGTCTTGAGAGGTGATATGCAACTGTGTGGATTGGATTTAGTGAGGCGAATGGATCTTGAAACACCATCTGCACCTTTGACTTATAGTTTCGGTAGTTCCTTGAACCGCGAAAATTAACTACGCTGCCGTCGTATAGGATCTCTCCACTACTTGGACCCTCTTGGCCAGCCAAAATTCGTGCAATCGTGGACTTACCGGAACCCGACTCACCAACCAGGGCCACCACTTTGCCTACACGCAACTCAAGTGAAACACCTCGAAGGGCCTCAACTAAGTTTCCACTTCGCCTTGAAGTTCGGTACGACTTGACGATATTGCGCGCGACTAATAATGGCGTATCTTTCGATTCACTCGCCGCTACCCCTTGGGAGACTATGGCATTTGCCTCGACGTTGCCACCACTTGCCCGATTGGCCCTTCGACTACTCATCTACACCGCCCCCCGACGAATCCAAAACCACATTTTCTTCCTGCCCAGATTCGAATGGACAAGCTGAAAGGTGACTTGGATCCACGCCATCTAGCTGATCCAACGTCATCGATACGCCAGAACAGTCCTCGCGAACGAACTGGCATCTCGGAGCAAACGGACACCCCACAATCTCTTCCATTGGCGACGGTGGAGCGCCCTTGATACCACTTAGCTCGCGACGCGCCCCGCGGATTGAAGGAAAAGATGCGAGTAGTCCCCGAGTATACGGATGAAGCGGACGACTACGAAGAGCTTTAGTCTCCCCGATCTCAACGATACTCCCCGCATACATAATTGCGAGGCGATCAGTAAGTTCCATCATCAGGGAGAGATCGTGAGTAATAAAAAGGATGGCAAATCCGAGTCGCTCTTTGAGTTCCACAATCTGCGAGAGAATCTCTCGTTGCAACACAACATCAAGCGCAGTGGTCGGCTCATCCATGATGATCAGCTTCGGGTTAGCAACGAGTGCCATGGCAATTATCACTCGCTGACGCATACCACCCGAGAGCTGGTGCGGGTAACTGCGTGCCCTATCTCGAGGAATTCCAACCATGTCGAGGACCTCTTCTACCTTCGCCTCAGCCTCGCTTTTGGAGAGCGATAGGTGGACATCCATAGCATCTCTGAGTTGTTCGCCGATCCTCATAACGGGATTCAACGAATTCATCGCACTCTGGAAGACGATGGCAATCTCTTTCCATCGCAGCGAAGTTAGCTCTTCATCGCCCATCTTGAAGATATCTTTAGGCGATTTAGCGAACTCGCCCCCGGCATAGATCGTTGAACCACCGGTAATTACAGCCGGTGGGCGAAGAAGACGACAGGCTGCGTATGCGAGGGTCGACTTACCGGAGCCCGACTCGCCTGCTAGCCCCACAACCTCTTGCGGAAAGATCTCGAGCGATGCCCGATCCACTGCCTTTGCAGATCCGGCTCTACCGCGATATTCAACGGTCATATCGGAAATTGAGAGAAGAGGCCGACGCAAGCTATTACCTGCACCTTCCGCTACGTTCACCTGCTGAGGCTTGAGACTAACTAAATCGATCGAAAGAGCCACTTATGCACCTCTTCTTTCGCTACCATGACCACCTGTTATACCGTCTCCGACAGTGGAGTTACCAGAACCTGTTCCATCTTTGAGGGTTGCTATAGATGAATTGCTGCCTTGGCCTGTTTCGCCGAAGTCGAAGGCGCTGAAGATATCGCCCTTCGGGCTCTCCATTACAGCTACGGGCTGACCGAAGCTGCTCCGCTTATTCGACACTTGGGTATGAAGGTCGCCACGACCCATCGGAGTTGTAATCTCAACTGGTGTTGGATCACTTGGACGGACTCTTCGTCCACCCACCTTGATCGAAGAGCTGTTATCACGGAGGCGGGGATTTCCAATCTCATCGAGACCGAAGTTAAGAAGTACCAGACCAGTTCCGATTAACGCGATGATTACCCCTGGAATTGCAAACCACCACCAAGCTCCGAGTTGGAGGGCGTTGCCATTTTCAGCCCAGTAGAGGATGGTTCCGAGCGACCATATAGTCGTATTGCCTACCCCAAGAAAGTCAAGGCCGACCGAAGCTCCAATCGCATAAAGGACTGTACCTACAAAGCTCGCCGCAATCAACGAAACTTCATTAGGAAGAAGTTCAAAGATTATAATCCTGAGATTGGACTCTCCGCTTTCACGGGCTGCAGTTATAAAGTCACGATTGCGCAATGAAAGCGTCTGTGCGCGAATGACCCTAGCGCCCCAGGGCCAACCGAGGAAGGCAAGTAACAAGATAGTCGTAATCTCGCCTGACTTTGGGAAGGCTCCTAGGACCACGATGAGAAATGGGAGAGCTGGAAAGACGAGGAAGATATTCGATAGGAGCGAGAGGAGCTCATCGCCGAGGCCACCTATATAAGCAGAGGTAACACCCACAAGGACAGAAAGAGCAGTTGCAATGACTCCTGTCAGGATGCCAAGGATTAGCGTCGTTCTGGTACCGACTAAAACCTGAGAGAAGATATCGCGACCCAATTGATCGGTTCCAAAGAGATGACCTAACGAAGGGGCTGCCACGGATGCCCCTTGAGCTGCACTTTGAGCAGACGGATCATATGGTGCTAGAAGAGGACCAAAGATTGCGATTGCGACAAAGACGAGGGTCAGTATGATCCCGACTTTGACCTTTTTATTCTGAGATGAAAACGACCTCTTCAACTGGGCCGCCCTTGCAACTGCTAGCACTGGACTTCTACTCTCCTTTGCTTCTAGCTCTAGGATCTGAAACCACATAGATAACGTCAGCGACAATGTTCGCGACTAGCACTGTGACTGAGATGACGAGAAAGATCGCCTGAGTCAGGGGATAGTCGTTCGAAGTAACCGCCGTATAGAGCTGAGTTCCTATGCCGGGATAGTTAAAGACGATCTCCATTAGGAGGGTTCCTGAGACGACAAACCCTAATGCCAAGGCAAAACCCGAGAGTGATGGAAGTATTGCATTTCTAGCGGCGTAGGAGAAGATGACGCGCCGACTGGACAGTCCCTTGGCCTGAGCTGCTAGAACATAGTCCTCTCCAATAGTGGTTATCATCACGTTTCTCATCTGCAACATCCAACCGGCCATGGAGGTTAGAACGATGGTAAGCGCTGGCAATATCGCGTGGTAGAGGGCGCTCAATATGAATTGTCCATTCCAGCCGATAGCTAATCCATTTGAAAAGCCTTGCTGCGAGGGGAAGAGGTGGAAGTGGATCGACAAGCCCCAAACAAGAACTAGGGCCAGGAAGAAGTAGGGGGTAGCTTGAAGAAAGCTCAACCCCGGCAGGATCTGATCGAGAAATCCTCCGCGACGCCACGCCGCGAATATACCGAGAAGCGTTCCAAGCACCCACGCAATGACCGTTGCCGTACCTACAAGAACCAAGGTCCAGGGCAGCGCAGCCTTTATGATGCTGATTACAGGAGTAGGAAATTGAAGAGGGTCGATACCCAAATTTCCAGTAGCGAGTTGATGCAGATACGTGAAGTACTGGCTTACAAGCGACCCGTTGTGGCCAACTCCAAGGAGTATCTCAAGGGCGTGTTGGGCTTGGGGCTTAAGTGAAGGGTACTTAGCCATAAGCGAGTCAACTACGTTTCCAGGCATAAGGCGAGGTATAAAAAAGTTGACCGTAATCGCCACAAAGAGGGCGACCAAATAGAATGCAATGCGACGCAGTAGAAACTTCACTTCCTCATCAACCTCGCCCTCTCATAAACTTCTCGACGCGAGATTCGCTCACGCCTTCACAACCGCAACTGCTTCGATATATAACTTCGGTAGGTAACACCTTGGAGCCAGCTCCACTCTTTACCTCCCCTTGACAGATACGTATTAGGGCCTCAACTGCAACGCTTCCTAGATCCTGGAATGGTTGTCTTACCGTGGTCAAAGAAGGAGTAATCCTTCGTGAAAGTGATATGTCGTCAAACCCAGTAACCGCTACATCTTGAGGAACCTTAAAGCCGTGATGTTCGAGGGCGTAGATAACCCCGACGGCACTTTGATCGTTGGCACAAACTATTGCCTGAGGCATACTTCGCTCCAGCTTCAGTCGCTCTTCTATGACGGCGATAGCACCCGATGTGGTGTAATTAGATTCCCAAAGGGAATCGGTCTCAACCCGACCTCCAAGCGCTTCTACCTCATCCCGAAAGCTACTTTCACGAGCCGTAGAGTCAGGGGAGGTTCTGATACCAGCCATGAAGGCAAAGTCGCTATAGCCATGGACTGAAGTTAGGTGGCGAGCCAGCTGTTTCATCGGCTCTTCATTATCAACCCGGATCGTCGTAGCTGAACGGGACTTCCCGTTACCCGCTAAAAGTACAGTAGGCAGCCTCTTGGCGATAGTTGGCACTTGCCGATCTGGAATCGTCCGATCTAGAAGTACAACACCATCACAGTTGGAATACATCCGATCTAGCGTCTCGGTCTGTCGTTGTTTACCAATTCCCCCAAGGAGAAGTGAATAACCACTTTTACTCGCAGCCTCCTCCGCACCACGGATAACGGCATCAGTAAAGAGGAGTGTGTCCTCTTCGACTTCTAAATCCGGATCAACGGCTTCGGAGTGGAGGAAGACCATCCCAAGGATCATCTTGGTCCCAGACGAAAGTCCACGAGCCGAATTGTTCGGAACAAAGCGAAGATCGCGCATCGCTGAAAGTACAAGATCGCGAGTGGCTGGCTTCATCTGCGAATAACCATTCAAAACCCGTGATACGGTAGCGATCGAAACGCCAGCACGGCTCGCAACGTCATAGATCGTGGCATTTGAGGATGTAGTCATGATCGGTTGGTTGGAACTGACTCTCGTAGACTTGACCGAATTTGGCCTTTCGAACGAAACACGAGACTTTTCTTCGATAGCCACTTAGCCACCCCCCAACTTTGACAACTACGCATTCCCCAATGCGGCACTAATAAATTCGATGCACTTCAGTGAACTTTTGATTCACTTCCGAAACGCATAACTGTAAGCGCTTTCAGTAAATGTAGCAGAACATTAACATTATGTCAATCAAATAGCAACAAAATAGTAATATTTTCTTGAAAGCGCTTTCAGGATCATATATGTTATAAGTAAACACTTCTCTGAGATGGATTGGGGCGAAATGACAAATCTCGAGCTTGGTAACTTCGGGCAGGACTTTTTGTGGGGTACGGCGACAGCCTCGTACCAGATCGAAGGAGCCATCGCTGAAGGGAGCCGAGGACGATCGATATGGGATACCTTCTCCCATACACCTGGCAAAGTGATAAATGGAGATACCGGGGATGTTGCCTGTGATCACTACAACCGCCTCGACGAAGATCTCGAGCTTCTAGCTGACCTAGGAGTTGCCGCCTATCGTTTTTCAATTGCATGGCCACGCATCCAGCCCGATGGCACAGGAAGTCCCAACCAAGATGGAATCGACTTCTACAGTCGACTCGTCGACGGTCTACTCGAACGCAACATCACACCCGTGCCAACGATTTACCACTGGGATCTACCTCAAGGCCTGCAGGATAAGGGGGGGTGGAAGGTCCGCGACACCTCTTATCGCTTCGCTGACTACGCAGGCATCGTAACTGAGGCACTTGGCGACAGGATAACGCAATGGATCACCCTCAATGAGCCGTGGTGTTCAGCCTGGCTAGGCTATGCCATAGGTGTCCACGCACCAGGTGAAAAAAACATAGCAGACGCAGTATCTGCAACTCATCACCTACTTTTAGGACATGGACTGGCCCTTCAAAAGATGAGAACACTGACCGATGCACAGATCGGCATTACCCTCAATCTCTCGGTGGTACGACCAGCAAGTCAAGACCAGGCTGACACCGATGTGGCTCGACTCGTCGACGGAAACCTAAACCGCATCTTCCTCGACCCAATCTTCAAAAAGAGTTATCCCGCCGACCTAGTGGAACACTATGGTGGCACAATTGGCGAAGCCACGAAAGAAGATCTCGACATCATCGGGCAAAAGATCGATTTCTTGGGCGTCAATTTCTACTTTCCATCGACCGTGGTCGCGAGGCAGAATATCGACAAGGCGCGATCAAACGGCCTCTATGTTGACACTTCAAATGAACCCAACTTGGTCGACGCTGACTTCGGCTCGGCAGGCGTCCATCGTATGGGTGTAAAGCGCACCGCCATGGATTGGGAGATAGAGGCTGGAGCATTGACTGAATTGTTGGTTCGCGTCCACGACGACTACTCCAACCTGCCAATCATGATCACCGAAAACGGCTGCGCCGCTCACGATTATGTCAATCCAAGTGGTGAGGTAATCGACGATGACCGCGTCGAGTACCTCGAATCTCACATACAAGCCCTGTCGAATGCAATTGCGAAAGGGGTGGACGTTTCGGGATACTTCGTTTGGAGCCTCCTCGACAACTTCGAGTGGGCGTACGGATATTCACGGCGCTTCGGCATCGTCTGGATCGACTATGAGACTCAGCGACGGATTCCAAAGAGAAGCTTCCACCGCTACAAAGAGATCATCGCCGCAACTAAAGAGGCATAGCTATTGTCGAAATAGGCGGCAACGCTGTAGCACTTCATTCTGAGTTCGCCCCACAAAAAGAGATGGAGCTCCAAATTTGGAGCCCCATCTCTTTTGAGTAGTCCTTGCCCTGGGGAAGTTCTTTATCTGAGACCGAAACCTTGATGAATGCTTTCCATGAAAGGCTATGGAACTGCAGTGCGTCGCAGTAGCACTGCAGTTCTCTCGTGACGGCTAAATCATTGAGGTGTAGATCAACCTCGTTAGCTCTTTTCGAACAGGATACGTCGACGAAGGCACCACTTGGGTCATAAAGACCATCGCAAAGTCTTCGACTGGATCCACAGATAGAGCCGTAGAGGCCATACCGCCCCATCCAAAAGAACCTGGCGAAGCAAGGCTCTTTCCGGCGGTTGGGTCCATTACTACAGAAAAACCGAGACCGAAACCGACGCCTTCAAATTCGGACTCGGCAAAGATCGGACGGCCAAATGTACTAAGGTCATGTCCCTTCGGAAGGTGACTCGTGACCATCGTGTCAAAGGTGCGAGGCGATAGAAGCCTCTCGCTACCTACCTTGCCCCGATTTAGTAGAAAGCGCGAAAACTTCACGTAGTCGTCAGTGGTTGAGTAAAGACCACCGCCGCCTGAATGGAAGCCATTTCTCGAACCACCCTCTAAGTCTCCCACTGGAACTATCTTGCCGCCGCCTATCGAAAAATAGAGCTGAGATAGATCATTACGCTTCGATGGGTCAACCTCGAACGAGGATGAGTTCATGCCAAGTGGACCAAAGATCTCTTCCTGGAAGAATTCTCCGAGTTTCTTTCCAGTTGCAACCTCGATAAGACGCCCCAACACATCGGTCGACATCGAATAGTTCCATACCGTTCCCGGATCTGCTATCAGCGGCAACGCAGCAACTGCGTCGATTAGTTCGGCGGGACTTTTATCCTCCGGCCACGCCAGGTCAAAGCCGTTGATTCTATATATTTCATCGGTTGGGTGTGCGTGCAGGAAGCCATAAGTGAGTCCCGAAGTATGCGAGAGAAGGTGCCACAGCTTGATCTTGGAGACGGCAGGCCGCACCGCTGGCCCTGTCGCCGCACCAGAGACGTACACCGTTGGCGATGAAAAGCTCGGAAGATACGCATCAATCGGGTCGTTCAAATCGAAGTAACCGCGTTCGAAGAGGATCATCGCAGCTATCGAGGTGATTGGCTTTGTCATCGAATAGATACGGTAGATCGTATTTTCGTCGGTCTCCAGCTGCGACTCTCGGCGGGAGTACCCGTTCATGGCTCTGTAAATTGAACCAGTCGGCGAGGTCAACTCTATGTCATATCCCGAGATCTTTTCATCTGAAACGTAACTGTCTAAGTGGCTTTTTATTCGATTTAGCTTTGCATCGTCAAAAGACATTGCTCCCCTTACCTTCGTGCTTTGCTCTTGTTGTTAGGTTATCGCAAATTAGAAGTGCAACTCACATCATTGTCAAAGTTCGCCTTTCAACCAACTCCAGACAACACAGATTCATTGCCGTTCGAACGCTCGGGAACCAACCTCCTGAGCAGTTGGACAGTAGCAATCACTACATGCAAGAAGGGTGGGCGTCGCCAGCGGCGATTTAAGCCATGGGACATACGCTCTCGAATCCAATGAGGAGAAAAGGATAAAACCATATCTCCCCATAGCAACTACTGAAAGTCGGCAAGTTGAATAGCCTTTCGGCCACATCCAAGGCAATTATCAACGGTTAGTGCCAAATGTTGGTGAAACGGGCCGAATCAATGTATACGAGATCAGTCACTTTCGCTTGTCTCAGCTACCGGCGGCGTCACGACGATGGCCTTGCTGCCAATCTTCCTGAGCACCCACTACTCCCTCTTCGATACCGAATGACCTCAGCTGCGGAACCTCACGCAGCGATCGCTTGAGCTCTGCAAAGCCACCAAAACGTGAAAGTGCTACGACGTGGTCCCACATCGCAACAGCTTCATCTGGGTTCATAAGTCGACTTATAACTGGACCAAACAAAGCCATTCCCTCAGGTGGCTCAAAATGCAGGATTGGAGTGCCGACGTCACGACCGGTTAACGAGAGCGCACGATCGGTCTCCGCCTGAATCTCAGTGTCGAAGGCAGTATCAAACACAGCACTCGCAAGATCGACAGGAAGTCCTAGCCCCTCGAGGATCGGCGCTGCAAAACCCTCCGGATCCCGATGAAGATCCGCTTGACGCCCGGGGGGAGAGTCAAATATCTCAGCCCCGTACGCTGCATACAGCGATCCAATTACCTCACTACCATGATCCTTGCGAACAGCAGCAGCGACTCGTAATAACTCGAGGCCAGCGGTATGGCCTCGCTCATAGCCCGCTGGGAAGTGGCTTGCGTAGTCTATCTCGGCGTTCAAGAGGCGCAAAGAGATGAATTTCCAGTCAACGCTATAGTCGCGTTGGCGGGAAACTTCACGAACCCATTTGCTGGTCATCCAAGCAAAGGGGCAAACTGGGTCAAAGTAAAAGTCAAGATCTGCCATTTAGCTCTTCCTGTGTGTGAACTGTTTCGTCCGGCAAATAACCGCACCGTTCCCGACAAAGTCTTCATGACGGTGTCGGGAAACGAACGTTGAGTTGATCAATTAGCTCAGTATTAGCCAATCGTTTCGCTGTGAGAATACACCTTGGTGGTCGAAGACTCATAGCGCGATATTCTCACCGTCATACCTATAGTGCTTTTAGAGCTGCGATAACATCATCGGGCTCAGCACGCTTGGTGTAGTCAGCGTCAGCAAAGCGCCATGCAACTGTCCCGTCAGTTCGGAGGACATACGTAGCTGGCATTGGAAGCTGGAAGGTATCGTCACCGTTGGCTTTAGGTAGATCGAGTCCAAAACCAGCATAAACCTCTCGCAAATCCTCTGGAATTGTGAAAACAAGACCGAAGGAATCGGCTACATGATTACCGTCATCGGAAAGAACCGGGAAAGCGAGCTCAAGTTTTTCTGCCGTCGACAACGAGTTGTCCGGAGTTTGAGGCGATATCGCCACTAAAGTAGCATCTGCTGCAGTGATCTCAGGTAGTTTGGCCTGCAACGCTCGCAACTCGATAGAGCAATATGGACACCAGCCCCCGCGATAGAAGGCAAGTACAACAGGACCCTTTGCAAGGAGGGACGAAAGCGCTACTTTCGTACCATTGGCGTCAAGCAAGCTAAAGTCTGGGACTACCGCACCCACATTGAGGCTTGATTCCACGATTCCAGAGGAGGCTATATCTGCTGTTGCCCGATCCATCACTGCGAGTGTCTCCGCAGGAATCCTTGCCCTGCCGGCTTCGTTTTGTTCCTTGAGCTGTTGCGCAAGACTATTCGCCATATCGTCACCTTTCACATCTACTCATATTCCCATGCGTAGATCCAACTCTTTAAAATCATACAGACCGGTCTGTCTAGTTCTCTCGTTGAACTAGAATTTAAATATGGCTATCAAAATATCAAGCACGCAAGATCGTCTCCTCGATGTAGCTAGCCAACTCTTCTACACCGAAGGAATCAACGCGGTCGGCATCGAAAGGGTCGTCACAGAAGCAGGCGTCGCCAAAGCCACCTTGTACGCTCACTTCGCCAGCAAGGATGAGCTCGTCGCGGCCTACCTCGCCCGTCGAAGTAACGCCTGGGTGGACGCAGTGCGAGAACGAGTAGATCGAGAACGGATAGAGCCAACTTTACACTCCACCCCGAAGGCACTCCTAGCCTTCGATATCCTTGCCGAGCGAGCCCAAAGCCCTGGTTATCGTGGGTGTCCATTCATCAACGCAGCAGCGGAATTCCCCCATCAAGGTCCAGTCGCCGAGCAAGTAGCTGCGCATCGACAACGCGTCCGAGAGACCTTCACCGAACTCATTGCAGAATCGAATGGGGACCCCGGTATCGTTGCCATGATCATGTCCTTGTACGACGGCGCAATGTCTGCCGCATATCTTGATCACGACCCTACTGTCGTCTACCATGCCCGCCGGGGCGCGGGTGAACTCCTAAGCCGACACGACGTCTCACAATAGCGTCGATTAACCTCAATGGTATTTTAGGTAGCAAGCAGTCCATTGAGTAAGCTGAGCTGATTGTTCGCACGTAATAGGAGTTGGCAGCTCCAAGACTTACGTTTAAGTCGGACTGCTTCAAAGAGATCTTGGACGGCGGGTCGATCGCGCATTTTCAAGATCGCACCATACTCGTTACTTTGACTACATTGCAATCGCCGAAGAGGCATAACGGAAACATGTCTAGCTGTTTTCCTTTTCTCAGAAACCGTAGATATCCATTCAATAGCTCAGTCTGGACCGAGTTAAAGGCATGATTTTCCACAAACACGGGATACCGAATAAAACTTTGTCCAATTTAGAACGGTGAAAAGCGGAAAATATTTTCACCTGCGTATGCTTGAATCAGATCAAGCATCCGAGTCAGTCGACCCTTTGGAAATTTACGTAATCTAGTAAAAAATGCAGACCTTATAAAAAAGTTAACTATTTAAAAGTCCAATGGGACGATCGGAATCGAAGAAGTCTTGATCTGGAAATATTTCGGTAGGGCGATGCAAGAGTACGACTTAATCGTAATTGGGGGAGGAGCCGCAGGTCTAGCGGCTGCTCGTGCCGCCGTAAGGGGCAAGAGAAGAGTATTGCTAGTCTCAGAGGGCCCTCTAGGAGGCGACTGTACCTTCTTCGGTTGCATACCCTCTAAGGCACTTCTTGAGGGAGCGAAGCGGGGCGAAAGCTTCACAAAAACAGCGAGGTACATGCGCGACTCGATAGCCGAGATCGCCTCTAACGAGGATGAATCTACCCTCGTGAAAGAGGGAATCGATGTAGTTTCTGCACGGGCAACCTTCGCTGATCGTCGAACTCTGGTGGTAGACGGAAAGGGCTACAGAGCCAAACGTTTCATCATTGCGACCGGCGCTAAGCCGAACGTCTTTCCAATCGAAGGCATCGAATTAGTGGACTACCTAACCTACGAGACTGTATTTGACTTAGAAGAAGTCCCCAATCGAACCTTGGTGGTTGGAGGAGGGGCAATAGGTTGCGAACTCGCAACGGCACTTCGCGGATTCGGCTCAGAGGTAACTCTCGTTGAATTTGCACCTCGACTTCTCCCCTTAGAAGAGCAGAGAGCGTCAACGATAGCAACGAAGCACCTTGAGCGAAAAGGGATAACAATTCACACCGCTACTAAGGTTTCAAAGATAGGACAAGACGGCGACGGTAGTTTCGTTGCCGAGCTATCAGGTGGCGAGAGAATTAATTTTGATAGAATCTTGATCGCCACCGGTCGTAAGCCAAATACCTCAGAATTAGACCCTGAGTCAGCAGGTGTAGAGTTAAATTCCAACGGGTCGATAAAGGTCGATAGTCAACTCATAACGTCGAACAAAAAGATCGCCGCTATTGGAGATGTCAATGGACTGTCGCCATTTACCCACGCCGCTGACGAGCAAGGGCGAATATCGGTTCAAAACCTGTTTGTTCCGTTAGCCAAGCGCCACTTCGACCCCGACAAGATTCCGCACGTAACATATGTCGATCCTGAAGTTGCCTCTATCGGGATAGTGGAGTCGGGCCGCAACGTTCCCGGAAGCGGGAGGCTTCGAGTCGTGGAATTTGACTTATCAAAGTCAGATAGAGATATCCTTGCCAAATCTAGCGATGGCTATATCAAATTGATCGCAGCACCAAGGCGTTTCACAGGATTCCTTCTCGGTGGACGACTGGTAGGTGCAAGCGTCGTCTCGCCGCGTGCGGGCGAAATTATCAATCAAATTTCAATGCTTGTCGCCCTGAAGACACCACTTGCAAGGGCGGTGTTTACAGTCTTTGCCTACCCCACCTTCTCGACCCCACTTCGAAGTGCAATATCTCGCTTCTTCATCAAGGTCGACGGTGAGGGCTGGCGAAGCTTTCAGGGCCAGAGTTAGGTAAATATAAACGGGTAAGGGGAATATATGGAGATAGCAAATAGAGCTAAGGGGATAGCCAAGGTTATAACGGGTAGACTCAACGAACTCACCCTCCCAGTCGATCCAGAGGTCCGCCGCTATATGGACGAGAGGTGGGAGAGCCTACCTGAACACCTTAAGACCGACTCGCAGGTCCTAGGTCGCCACGCCGTCGGTTGCGAAGGAACCCATGGAGTATTTCCGCGTTGTAACTTCGCCTGCACACCCTGTTATCACTCCAAAGACGCAAACTCTGTTCGAGTAGACGGCGAGCACACGACCTCTGAGATTGAAAAGCAACTCTCATTCCTCCGCAAGAACAGGGGGCCTAAGGCCCATATACAGCTCATAGGTGGAGAGGTCTCGCTCCTCGAACCAGATGACCACGCCAAGGCACTTCAGATAATGCGATCATATGGTCGAGAACCGATGAGCTTTACCCACGGAGACTTCGATTATGACTACCTGAAGAAGCTAGTTCTCGATGCAACCGGAAAAGTTCGCCTCAATCGTTTGTCATTCGCCGGCCACTTCGATACGACGATGCGAGGGCGAAAGGGGATAGTAGTACCCAAAGACGAAAAGGCACTTGACCCATATCGCAAGGAATTTGCCGACAAGTTCAAGCGCCTCAAAAAAGAACACGGAGTGCGCTACTACTTAGCACACAATATGACCGTCACCCCGAGGAACGTAGACGAGATTCCAGAGATCCTAGCCAATAACATCAAGGCTGGATACAACATGTTCTCATTTCAGCCAGCAGCATTCGTTGGAAACGATAAGCGTTGGAAGGAAGATTATTCAAGCCTTGACCCAGACAATATTTGGGCCCTCATGGAAGAGGGAGCGGGAGCTCACCTCGACTACAAGATACTTCAAACCGGCGATGAGAGGTGCAATAGAACTGCATTTGGATTCTACGTCTTTGACAAATGGCTTCCCGTCCTTTCATCCAAGGATCAAAGAGACATCCGCGCTCGAGACCTCTTCTATAAGTACCTCGGTGGAATTAACTACAATACGAAGATATGGGACCTGCTCCCCCGTCTAATAAGGGTCGCACTCTTCCATCCGGTAACGGTAAAAGAGGGTGCAAAGTGGCTGATGCGCCAGGTCCAGCGATCGGGAGGGACGCTCAAGGTCATTCAAGCCATTGCCACCAAGAACATTGTTCCGATGACCTTCGTAATGCATCGATTCATGAACGCCGAAGACGTAAAAGTTGCATGGGATCTGATGGAGCAGGGAATCGACTCCGAAGAACCAACCATCAAAGAGACTCAAGAGCGTCTTCGCGGTTGCTTCTATGCCATGGCTCACCCAGAAGATGGTCGAGTGGTACCTGCGTGTGTTCAACATAGCATTCTCGACCCCGAGGAAAATATCGCACTCTCTCAGCTGTTACCACTTCCTAGACGACTGAATCGGCGGGATGATAGCGTGGCGACTTCAGGCGCATCTCATGATTGACAACAGAGCTCGCAAAGTGCTAAATCCCCTTCTCGAAAGAGCCGTGACTCCACTATTTCGGATGGGAGTAAAAGCAAATGCGATAACGACTATCGGATTTGGCTTTGGCCTAGCATCTATCGTCTCTATCTCAATGCGCCACAATCTCCTTGCGCTCGCACTTTGGCTAGCGAACCGCCTATTCGACGGAATCGATGGCGTTCTAGCCCGAAAGAGTACCCCTACAGACCTCGGGGGCTTTCTCGACATCGTCTTTGACTTTGTTATCTACGGTGGCCTTTTGGTTGGCATCGCCTTTGGATACCCGAATCTGAGGCTTGAATCGATCATCCTCCTTGGAACCTACTACGTATCGGGTACTGCCCTTCTCGCCCTCTCGTCTATTACTGAAAGGCGTGCCCGGATACAAAACGTTGCATCCGAGAGGAGTTCGAAGGCCATTCGGTTTATTGGTGGCCTGGCCGAGGGTGGCGAAACCATCATCTTCTACGTAGTCGTTATGGCACTTCCCCAATACGCTTCGATCGCAATCGGGATCTTCATCGCAATGGTCGCGATCACCGCATTTCAAAGGATTGCAATGGGAGTAGAGCGCCTAAGTGGTCACTGTACCCCAAAGGCTATCGATGCATGCCGTGGTGAATCTATCCAAGATAAAACGACAGATAGGCACTCGACGCGTGAAATGAAGTAGTTCAATTCACTTCCAAACACTCAAACATCTAATTAGGCGATCCAAAACCACGAAAGGAAAAAAGTGGCGCAGTCGAAATTGAGCTCCGGCGACTTAGAGTCAAGAGTTTTAGAAGAGCTACAAGCTAAATCGGGGAAAGACTCCCTCGCCTTAGGTACATTGAAGTATCTGCGAACCCTGGCGATATCTGTAGGGATCCAAGGCCCAACGGCGGGTGTCATAATCGGCCCCGCGATCATTGCAAGCATCGTCGGTGACCCGGGATCACTCTCCCAAGTTTTAGCCATGATCACCATGGGATTTGTTGCATACGCATTCGTTATCTTTTCAAAGTCCTTCAATACTTCGTCATCGGTGTACGCCTACAATGCCGCCGCAATTGGACCGCGATACGGATTCACATCTGCGTGGGTACTACTCGGCGTCTACATCACCTTCGCAGCTGGGGTATTCGCTTCGACTGCATCTATCGCTCAGACCTTCTTCGCCTCAATTGGAATCGGCGGTTACTGGTTTGTATATGCCATCGCTGGAGCGGTATTGGCAATCGCCTTCTCATTTCTTTCAATTGGGATATCTAATATCGTCATCTTCGTAAGTGAAGGCATCTCGGTGGCGATCATCACGGTTGTTGGCATTATCGCCCTTGCAAAAGAGGGTTATCGCCACCACGGGATCTCGTTCCACTCCTTTTCGCCCTCTGGAGCGTCGTTCTCCTTACTAGCCCTAGGAATTGTCGCTGCCTTCGGCCAATTCTCGGGCTTTGAAGGTGCTGCAACACTCGGTGAAGAGGCTAAGGACTCTTCAAAGGCAATTCCTCGGGCTATCGTCGGGTCGCTTATCGCATCCGGCCTTATCTACATCTTCTTCACCTGGGTTAGCTACGTCGCACTAGCCTCGACTAAGGCTCTAGCAAATGATCCTGCACCTCTAGTTCACATCGCAAATATCTACGTCAACACGTCAGTCGGCAAGATCGTAAATCTCGCGGGAACGATATCGGCCTTTGGAGCTCAACTAGCCTGCATAAATGCAGCAGTTCGAATCATCTACGGAATCGCCCGCGAGGGCAAGGGCAGAAGTAGGGCACTTAGCTTTCTCTCAACGACTACAAAGTCAAAGGCTCCAAAGGGAGCTCTGATCTTGGTCTCTGTGATCAGTCTCGCGATAATCTCCTTCTTCGCCTTCGAAGCAACTGCAAATAGGGCGGCGGCTCTAATCATCCAATTTGGCGCATATCTAATTCTCATTGCCTATCTCATGACGCTCATTGGCGCATTGGTATACATAACCAAGACCCGCACACAGAGGATCCCCATCCTAATTCTTGGTATTGGAGTAGTAATAACCCTGTACATCATCTACAAAACGTTCGTACCATTCCCGAGTGCACCATTCAACTACATCGTCTTTATCGCTGCGGCCTTTATTCTGGCTGGCATCGCCGTCTATTCCATCCCGGTAGTAAAAGAGTCCCTAGCAAGTTCCCAACTACTCAAAATAACGAAAGAGCGTCAAAGCGCCTAGGAAAACAGGCGAAAGTACCGCATAAACCCATCGATCGTCAAAGTTCGATATGACCTCCGATGAAATGTCGGAGGTCATGTTCCTTTAAACTATTTCAGGATTGAATTGAGGAGATTCCGATGAATTGGCAGAGCTTCTTGGACACATTTCACAATCGTCGTTCGGGA
Source organism: Actinomycetes bacterium (assembly GCA_021826315.1). Lineage (GTDB taxonomy): Bacteria > Actinomycetota > Acidimicrobiia > Acidimicrobiales > Acidimicrobiaceae > Acidithrix. Next base: position 33,320 of record JAKAZZ010000015.1, on the reverse strand, counting down.
ATCACCGAAGAGATCTTCATTCGCTCGAGTGATCAAGATGGGCTCAACCCATATCAATGGGTCGAAAAAGCGACACCCAAGCGCGGAGACCACCTAGACCTCTGTTGCGGATCGGCTCCCCTATTCATTGATTCAGCTGAACTTAGCGTCGTTCGCCTCGACCGATCGACCGGCGAACTCAGTCGAGCACACGACCGCGGAGCCGACGGCTTGGTAAATGGCGACGCCCTCAGTCTTCCACTCAAGAGCGGAGCTTTCAGTAGCGTCACTATTTCTATGGCGTTGATGTTGATTCAACCGATGCATCAGGTGATCGGCGAAGTAGCCCGCATAATGCGTCAAGACGGATACCTAAATATCGTCTTGCCTGGAGGTGGACCCTTCCTGGGCTTTCACGACCTTCGCATATACCGAAAGATTGCAAAGTACGGAGGTGAGAACACCTTGAGCTTTCCTAACGGGCGTGGCGTTCGAACTATCCGTGATGAAGCGGCAAAGGTCGGGCTAGCAGAGTCAATGGATGACCGCCACACATTTCAATTTATCGCTAAATCAAAGCTGGACGCAGAACTCTTCGTCGACTCGCTCTACCTAAGGGAACTCCCCGACCTAGAGGGAGACCGTAAAGTAAAGGACAAAATAATCGACGAAATTCTCAAAAAAGGAACGATGAAGATACCACTTCGAATGCTCGGATTTAGAAAGGTAAGCTTCCCTGTTTGAGAGCGGCAAAGGTTGCCAGCGCTCCGAGGTACTTCGATAGTGGATCCTGGATGATTCACCCTTAAAGTGTAAATAAGGAACAAAATGTAATTGGGAAGGTCTTTCCCGAAATATGAGAGCTCAGCCGAGAACAAATCAATCAAAAGCTCGCAGAGGTTGACAGAGTGCCAAGCTGACGTTCTTTGTCTTCAACTCATTGCGCGAAGCACATCGTCTACAAGAGCAACCAGCGACGCTGCGATGATTTCGGGATCCTCCAATGGGCCTGCGGCCCGCACGGCCATTGCTACACCTTCTGTATTTCTCCCGCCAAAGATTACTGGCAGCAAGTCAATGGCTTCGCGAGTTACATCGGTCGCGACTCCAGAGGTAAGCAGGTAAACAAGGCAGTCTCGCATCTCTTCCGTCTCGACCGCGCGAAGAAGTCGAAGAACGTCGAGTGCGTCTTTGTCTCGGATCCGATTAGGGTTGCCTCGACGCTCTGCTATCTTGTGAGTCTTTGCGACGAGTAGAGCCCCAGGGCCGGCCACCCACACTTCGACCTCTCGGTGATCCGCTGGTTCGAGCGCAGAAAGATTAAATAACTTTCGGTCGAATAATGCGCCTTCAAGACCCTTAGCTCGTCGCGCGGCCTGCTTGCCATGGACGCCTAGGCGAGCTGCCCGACTACCAGGTCCTGCAAGAGCTTCGGGAACCATGAGATCGATATGAACGCCTTTCGGGCTCATCCAAGCACCTGGTTGAGGAAGTGCGATAAAGTTAGCCCTATCTAGGAGTTCGCCAAGCAGTGGTGAATCGGAGAGTAATTGCGGCGAAATACTCAGGTCTGCATCGGTTGTGTACTCGGCTCCGCCAAAATCCGAATCGCCCGTATGGAGATATATCGCCTGAGCCCCGACCAAAACTAACGCTTCAAGGTGCGGCTTGAGGGCGTCGAGAGCGTCCAACAGAGCGGCTCTTGCTTCAACGTAAAGTGGGTCACGCGCGCCAGACAACTTCGTTTTCCTTCATCCAGTTGATTAGCTCTTCGGCTTCAGAAGGTTCGCGACCCGGCCCAGTCATTAGGTCAACCACCACCTGACTTGGAGCCGCAGTGACTAATTCGTCTCGAACTGTAGAGCGATCGAACACCACGTCGTCGAATGGCTCCACAAGGAGCACGTTAGCACCTGAATCGGCAGGTCGCAGGTTCAACAAAGCGGCAGACTCTTTAGCGTTCTCGACATAGACGACTGCAGTTCGGGTTGGAGCGACGGGAGCATAGCGCTGGGCTGCGAGTGACGACGTAATTGCGTAACGACAATGCACGTTTTTGAGCTTTTCCGCAAATGTACCGAGGCCCCGGGGTTCAAGGTAACTTGCAACGACCGCTGATCGTCTTAGTTCGTATTCCTGGCTCCAACGGCGGATTACCGCCTCCCAGTCAAGGTCGAAGACGCCGCCTCCTATATCCTTAGTTAAAACGGCTTCCCTTTCTAAGAGTTCGATCACACGAGAGAGCGTTGCACTTGATAACTTTGCTCTCAAAGAAAGTTCTCTGACACCATACGGTGGTTGATAGTCAACTAATGCTCGGATCGATCGTCCGGCAGCACGCCCCTTGAGCGAACGTAGCGGCTTATCGTCAGGCCATGGGTCCTTTGTTGCGCCAATCTGATTGAGGAATAGGCCGGGTCGATTTGCTACCAGTCGTAAATTTCCAGTGCTATCGGCGTAGCTGATTCCTTGCTTGATCAGTGTCTCTTTTGAGGCCGGACTCAGGTAAGCAGCTACGAGTAGAGGTAGGGCCTGGGGATGACTTTCATCAATATGCCGATTGAGATGGCCAATAGCAGAGGTCAGAGATTGGGCTGTGATTAAGCGCCTTACTTCTAGGACGTATGTAACGGTCTCATCGTCAGGAGCAATGAGCACGAGACGAGCCTTTGATCGAGGAGACCGTCCATTGGTTTCGCGCTCAAGGCTAAGAGACCACTCGCTGGGCAGAACACTACGGATTTGATCTTCTATGTTGCCCAGAATCTGGGGCGAGGTGATTGGCGCGTTTTTTGACATCAATGCTCGATCCTTCGTACCTACGCAGCTGCAGTAAACATGTTTCATTTTATGTACTGTTTCATGATACACGAAACGAACGAATTTTGCGAATCAAAACAATGCGAGCTTTCAATTTTAGGTAAACTGTTTCATAAAAACATCTATATCATGGATAGTGAAACAGCGATAAAATTGAAACAAAATCAAACCAGATCCTAGAACTCCCCTAGGACGCCCGTCAATAGAACGACTTTAACGTAGTGCCTGAGGCCTTCGTTCCAACTTAGATTGCGCTACATCTCGATTGATTCCGAACCAATCAGTAGGAGGAGCTTTACGGACGACTTCAAAAATAAATGCGCACTTCAAGGTGCAGTTGTCCTATGACAACCTTTCGACTGGCAACTTTATTACACCTGCAAACGTATGGCGCGTTGACGCTTTTGAACTACCCGCTCTTCAGCCCCTTTGTGCGGATTTGATGCTCGTCGCCTTTCACTAATTGCCCCCATGTCACCGTCGGCAGGTATTAGTCACAAGTAACCGTTTGACAGCTACGTATCTCATGGCGTTTTTGACAATGTCCGAACCGGAGCCGTTTAATCTCTCACCTTTGAAAAGGTGCACCTATTTGGTCTTAGTCCCTAGATCTTGTCAAATAAATCTTGGCATCTTGAAAGTATCTAGCTCTTGGTTGCAATGACGATGTCCGCCATCGGCGAGATCGTTCTACTTCTTGCTCTTTGCGCTGTCCAACCCGTTTTTCGGAGTGCTTCGAAGAAATAATCTCTGGTGAAGCCAAGCTCAAGCCATCCGTATTTCCGAGTACTCCACAACGAGAGGCCATCAAGACGAAGGCCCCAAGGATACTGCAGAGCACCTATCGGCTCACTGGCGAAAGCGACGCGGCCTCCCGGACGAATGACATTGTGCAAACGGCGCAGCATATCTAGATGGTCCGAACAGTGATGAAAGGACTCAAAGAAGATAGCGATATCAAAGTCTTTTCCGGGATCGCAAGTCAGCATATCTCCTTGAAGAACTCGAATTGGTGACTTAGAGCGACAGGAGGCTTCTATCAACTTGACAAACGATGGGTCTATCTCAACTACAGTCACGTCGCAACCGAGCAGAGCGAACTGTTGCGAAAGGTTCCCCCAGCCTGCACCGAATTCCACTATGCGGTCACCGGGCTTTATCCCGAGTGTCTTGATTATGAAGCCATAGGCGATTAGTTGATCTCCTATCAAGCCTGATGATCCAGTTGAGTAGGGGAAGGGGCGCTTGATAGCAATATCTAGATCAAAGTCCGAATGTTCATTTTCGACGTCATATCTCTCCTTACCAGAGACCTGTTCGTACAGCTTCCACTGAGCATTTTTGTAGGCATCGGAGAATGGATCATCTGGCATGGGCGGCGCCGCAAGTTGGATTCCGTTAAGAAAAAGCCTAGCCTCATCCTCAGAGCGCTCGAAGAGAGTGGCTGCACGGTCGAAGAACCAGTCGAGGTCTGCGACAGAGTTGATAGTAGTCAACTCTTGCTTTGGCGTTAGGCGGTCATAGAGATCGTCTGGAAGAAAAAGCAGACCTTTCTCGTAGATGGAGCTTAATTTCCGGAGTGAGCTGGTTATACGCATTCACCAACCCTAGCAGAGTCAAGAATTGGCCAGCAACAAAAATAAAGCGACTGGTTCAGCTTTAGGCGATGAAAAACAAGGATGTTTCAGTCCCGATTAAAGTTGACGTCCGCGCCTTGATCGGTCAGAGGATCGCCTGAAACTTTTGAGGCCATAGGACCAGCCTTAACTAGTTTTCGCACATATTTCTAAATTAGCTTTTTCACGATGTGTGTTAAAGACTAATTAGCCGATATTGGTGCATATTTGTAAATTTATTTGTGGGTATAGTTCTGTGATTGAACGATATTTCCGAGCTGTATCTCCCAGCTATCGTTCCCAACGGTAATCTTCGGTATGTCCTTGTCGCTCTGTCGATTCATCTCGATTTGCTCGTAGCTTTCGCATCGACTCTTCTTCATCTCAATTCGTAGTGAGTCATGGACTAGGCGATCAAGGATTACATCTGCAACTCATTTGATCTTCAAAGCTCTGATACCAAGTGCTAATGGGTAGTTGTGATGCGATGATCGTTTATCCAACACCATGCGCTCATCAAAGATATCTAGTAGCTCACGGCTACCCCGTGAAACAATCGGCGCTAAAGCCAAGTCGTCAATTATCACAACGTCATTTGATCGCAGCAAGATCCCGTTTTATCCATTGACCGCATTATTCAACTCTTTTCACAAAGCTGGACTACGAGACGATCGGTAAATGAGTTCCCGCGGTTACCAATGAAATATTGCACCGTAATGGGAGGCGTCGAACAAATGCGGTCGATGATTGCTACGACTAAGTGATGGATCAGCACCGAAACGTGTTCAACTCTCCGGTGATAGCCTAAAATACGACGAAGTAGGAGCACGTAGAAGTTGCAAACTGACCTTAGAAGTTCTGTGATATCGAATCGAGATGGGATTTCGCCCGAAGTGTTGAGCGACTTTATCGCGGAGCTTTCCATAGATATAAAGGCCAAAAAGATTGCAATAGTGGCACCTGACTATTCGCGCCTCGCTTCTCAAAGTGGAATCATCGCTGATGCCCTATTGCGCCACTTCGGAGAACGAATTGCCGCAATTTTGCCTGCTCTCGGAACTCACGTAGCTATGAGCAAAGAAGAAAAGCGAGAGATGTTCTCTACCTTTTCTCCGAATCAATTCATCGACCATGACTTCTTGAATAATGTAAACCACGTTGGAACGATACCAAAGGGCGACGTTGAAGAGGCGACCGAGATCGATGACCTATACGAATTACCGTTCTATGTCAACTCATCGTTGATCGATGGATCGTTCGACTTGCTCATCTCCGTCGCACAGCTATTGCCCCACGAAGTTATTGGGATTTCAGGTGGATCTAAAAACATCCTCATAGGACTTGGAGGGCGTCCAACAATCGAGGTCAGCCACTACGTATCAGCCCTTTGGGGCATAGAGAGAACGCTTGGTAACCCCGAAACTCCCCTCCGGCGTCTTCTAAATCGTGGGCTAGAGATGCTCCTTCAAAAGAGTCCTCCGATTCTCTTTCTCAATACAGTTCTAAATCCCAACAAACAAGCCGACAAGAGGTTGATACATATCGGTGCGGGCTTAGTTACTAAAGATCAGCCCATCGATTCCACCTTCGCAAGCGCTGCACAAGTGGCGGTCGAAACGAACATCTTTGACCTCAAAGCCAAATTCAACGAGGTAATTGCATATTTAGAGCCAAAGATATATCGCTCAACATGGATTGGCAACAAGGCGATCTATCGAAGCCGCCTTCTCATCGCCGATAACGCAACGCTCCGCGTTGTAGCTCCTGGAGTGGACAGATTTGGAGAGGATCCATCCATAGATGAGACCTTGAGGAGATACGGATACCGGGGATACGAGGCAATCCGACAGATGAAGGTCGATGGGGCACTTGATGGGAATCTCGCCGCCGCCGCCCATATCCTCCATAGCTCGACATTTGATCGCTTTAAGGTTGAATACGTTGCTCCGAAGTTAGGGCGCGAAGAAATGGAAGCCGTGGGATTTTTATACGGTGAAGGCGATGCGATCTCAGGGGGACAAAGCCAACCGTCACACGATGGCGAAGAAGATGTACTTTATGAAGTTGACGATGATGGGCGCCTCCACATCTACCATCCAGGCGTTGCCCTCTGGCGAGAAGGAAAACAATGATACCTCGGTCCATAGTAGTCATGGGAGTCAGCGGATCGGGGAAATCCACCGTTGGAAGGGCCTTAGGCGAGCGGCTCAACTGCGAATTCATCGACGGAGATGATCTTCACACTCCCGAGTCGATCAAAAAGATGTCGGAGGGTACACCACTTACCGACGGTGATCGCAGCGAGTGGCTTCTTCGAATCAACTCTCGACTGAGCGACGCTAGCAAAAAATCAACTGGAATCGTAATTGCGGCATCACTTCTAAAGGCACAATATCGAACGAAGGTAACAGCAGGCATTCAACCCCGTCCTTTCACCGTTCTACTTTCGATCCCGCTTGCCGAATCGATTCAACGTCTTGCCAAGCGAAAAGACCACTTTATGCCACCGACGCTAGCGGCTTCTCAATTTGATATTCTGGATCACACCTCAGAGGTCGACCTGTTAGTCGACGGCACAGCACCATTACAAGACATTGTCGAAAAGATCTTTGATCGAATCTCGATAAACCAATAGATATCTTGAGAGCCACTCTCTAGACCGCCATTGATACTACAGGACAATTAACAACGTCTATGGCGCGGCGAACGGTTAGCAAACGTCGGTGCTATCTGACCTTGTACAACCGTTTTGGTTTCCCAAGTATTCGGCTTTGCAATGCCTCGAAGCAACGGTTGCTAGGGAAAGTTATAACCATAAAACCCTGATGCGAATGAAATGCCGTTGCGCTCCATTGCCACGTGACCCTTCACCTCGAACTCTGAGAACTACCATCGCTTGAATATCTAATAACATGCTGCTTCCTAGCTCCGCTGGTAGCCGACGGTGACGAATAACGTCTTTACCGCACTGCTCTCAAATTGGCTAATTCATATTCGCAAGGTCTAGGGCCGCGTAAGCCCGCTTGGACAGTGCTAGCCTAGCTGTTCGAATCAACGCCTCGAAGACAATACGAATCGACATCTTCGATGCACCGGCTCTTCGCGGATAAAAGGTAATAGGAATCTCCGATATCCTTGCACCCTTGACAAAAGCCTTGAAAGTCATCTCTACTTGAAAGCCGTACCCTTCACACTCGACAGTGTCAAGACCTATGGAACGAAGTACATCAGCGGAGTAACACCTAAATCCTCCGGTAGAGTCTTCAACCTTAAAGCCCAGCAACAATTTGGCATACACATTACCGATCTTCGACAACGCCAGTCTCAACTTGCTAAGCCCCAGAACTTTAGAACCGGTTACGTACCTTGACCCAATTACCAAGTCAAAGTTATCCCCAAAATGAGCTAACAGTCTCGGAAGATCGCTTGGATCATGTGATAGATCAGCGTCAATTTCGATACATCGAGTCGCACCATTTGCCATGGCAAATTTAAATCCATCGATGTAAGCACTACCAAGGCCACTCTTAGACGGACGAGTTATCAAGTGGATTTGCGGAAACTGTAGCGCTAACTGTTCTACCAAAACTCCGGTCCCATCAGGCGACGAATCATCGACTACTACGATCTGAGAATTTGGTAACGACGCGGTAACCCGCTCTATGAAAAATTCAATTTATCTACCTCGTTGTAGGTAGGAGTGATAACCCACGTTAAATCCGGAACGCTATTAATCATCATTGCACTTTCCCATCTTCCTAATTTGCGACGTACGCGCTGGGATTGATCTCAAGTATCGTGACTCCAGCGGTAGGAAACGCCGCGATGGTGTGAAAGTTAGACAAGGGTATCGGTCGGGTTGCAAGAGCGGCGTTCGTGTTACTCGTCAAAAAAATGTATTGAAACTGATGCCAACCTTTGGTATAGACTCGGTCGACATCGATATCACGACCGAGCTTGTAGATCCACACAATCCTGCTCCGTTGATAGCCATTTTGAACGAGATCCAACCAATAGTTATCATCCACGAGCATCGTTGAATCCTTTGGTATGTGACTTATTATCCACTTTTCGACCAAAACCTGAGGCGATACTTTAAAGGACGTTGTAAGCGCCTGTAACTTCGCTTCTCTAGAGGAACTATCAATCGTAAAATATGAAAATCCAATTAATAGTGCGAGTAGCGAGGCTAAATAGCGAACTCCACTCTGTGGCGCGAACCTCTCGATTCCAGTAGCAGCTGCCCTAGATACTCCCGAGATGACGCCACCAATGGAGATCGCTAGAAATGGGAGATACGCGATCACGAACATGTTTGGCAGATAACCAGGTTTGGCGAGCGTGATGGTTCCAAGAACTACCACCGCCGAGATCGGGCGAATGTTTCGCGACTTCAAACCTAACAGACCTGAAATACTTCCAAATGCCAAAAGCGGCCAATCATTCGATATCCAATTAACAAGCGACCCACGTGCTGCGCTATTCGCGGTCAAAATAGAACCAGAACCGCCACGGGTAAAGAGCTGCCATTCGATTGCTCCAATCAGACTCGTGTGATTTGGACCAGGCAGCAGTTCTCCTCGTAAAATTGCATAGAGTAGGTACACAACTCCTGGAATTGAAAGACCGACTAAGAAGGCCGCAATCCGGAACCGACGCAGGCGACTTTTCGCTTCCGCGCCGCTAGTCGCGTATTGGTAGAGAGCCACGATAAATAAGGGAATGGCGAGTATTAACGTCTCTTTGGTAACGACGCTGAATCCAAAGAGAAGACCGGCCAGGGAAACCTTACCGAGGCTCAATCGCCGATCAAGAATCAACGCCACCGCAGCTAACAACCAAGGAAGTGCGAGCGTATCGATAAATCCAATCCTAAGTTGAGACATTGCAAGTGGCGATAGGCCAAAGATCAAAAGTGTCACCAGACGCGAACCGTAGTTGAAGTCTAACTTCCCGACTATTCGATATACCAGCACGAGATCGATGAAAAAGTAGATATCTGTCATCTCTCTCACATATCGAAAGGATCCCAGAATCCCGTGGTGGAATCCCCCAACTAACCAGTACCACAAGCCAATTTGAATCCAACCAAAAGGAGGATGATCATACCAGTACGTATATGCAGCAATAGTGTGGTGAGCACCTGTTCCAGCTATGAGAGCCCAAGCTTGACTAATGTAGGTACCCTCATCGTCATTTCCCGGATTCGGATTTGTAAGAGCTCCTTTTGCGTGAAGATAAGCCAAAACCACAATAAAAACAACTACCAAAGATCCCTTGAATAGAGACCGCAGCTTTTCGACTGACAGATAGGGTTTATCCCCAAGACGAAGATTATCGCTACTTAGATCAACTTGCTCGAAGCTTCTTTCTACAACTGCCAACTATCGCTCCTTCTTCTCAATAACGACTGACGCTTGAATGGTAACCGTATCACTTCCCAGAGGGAGTGACCGGTGGGCTCCGGTGTGGTCGGTCTTAAGCCAATCCTTTCGTCCGAAGACATGTCTTCCAACTCCATAGATAGCGCTGAACGAAAGGATGAATTGATATGGGATGAGAGATAAGATCAGAACCACGAGGTACCTCACCTTGAGATTTATGTCAAAGTCTCTACATAATTCGATTGCAATTAAAACTTCGAAGACTGCAGTCGCAAAGAGAACTATTAGGGGTGTAAATAGAAAGATTGCCTGATTCTCACCCAGACGAGCGTAGACGACTCCTACTATCGCGAGGATAAAGGAGAGCGAATTAAGTACCTGAATTAAGGGAGTAATGAGTGTCACAAACGTAACTGCCTTCGCCCCAAGACCATTGACTTTCATCCAGTCACCTTTGACTAGCACCTGAAAGAAACCCTGATTCCAACGAGATCGCTGCTTTGCAAATGCTTTCAACGTAAGAGGGGTCTCCTCTCGTGTCGCAACTGAGGAATCATAACCAACGAATACTGAAGCACCAACCACACCTGCCCTAACCCCCAAGTCACAGTCCTCCGTTAGCGCATCAGAATCCCAACCACCAAGTTCAAGTAGAAGATTACGCTCTATAAAAACCGTATTCCCACCGAGCGGAACTACCCCAAACCCACTTTGCCACTTAAGACGACTTCGAAACCAGAGGTAATATTCAAGGCAATTCCTGAAAGAAAACCAGTTAGAAGAGACATTCATAAGCTGTACTGGAGCTTGGATAATCTTGGCATTAGTCGCCAAGACAGTCATATTGATACGAGTTAGAATTGAACTTGCAACATCATCTTCAGCATCGAAGATCGTTATAAAGTCACCGGTACAATATCGAAGACCGGTATTTAGTGCTTTAGGCTTTGACTTTGGCCAGTTATCGTCAATAACAACTTTGATGATACCGCCAAACCGTTGCTCCGAATCTCTTGCTACTGCTAGCGTTCTATCATCATCATGGCCAATTATAACTATTACTTCGAAATCACTATAGGTAATTTCAGCTATCTTCGATAGAGTTACCCCTAAAACATCCTCTTCATGACGCGCCGGTATCAGAATTGAAAACTTTACCTTTTCGTCACCAAGATAAATAGGAAAAGTACTATCACCATTATTCTCTTCGCTGTGCCATGCATGCAACATTACATAAAGAGAAAACCCAGCTGACGCGAGTAAAAGAACCGTAACCACTTCAAGAGTAACCTTAAGCAGCATCTGCATTTGCGACCCCATTCGAATACTAACAATCTCCCAAATGCAAGTGCGACCCGGCAATTCGAGAAATTTTTTAGGCTAGACTAAAAGAACTTAACCTTCTACGTCAGTAGTGTAACACAGTAATGTTTCATTTAGAATAATTTCTCATCACATGTTTTAATACAAAACCCGTCAAAACGATTAATAATCTGAGATGCTTCCTAAAGGGTTAAAACAACTGCGCACCGTGGCTACATAGGGCGGATTTAAAGATATGATGTCGATTGATATTGGTATGCTCGGGAAAGCGTTATAAAAATGTTTCGAATCGATTAACAAAGTACAAATTAACATTAATCGTCGGCTAATAAAACATCTCGCTGTTCATTCGCCGCAAAACAAATAAAATGACCATAAAACTTAGAGCGGTAGCTAGAAGCGCAAGCGCATTAGCCGATAAGTTTGAATTGACAGTTGAATTCTTGATCGAAGGAACAGATTCCAACTCGGTATTTGGTCGCTGCTGATGAGTATGAATTAAAATTGCGTCAGAAGGCAAGAGTACGGAAGTCACACTCTGTAATTTGGCGACAGGAACCAGGGTTGTGGGAACCGGAGCTGAATGATTCGTCGTCGAAGTAGTACTCGCCTCTTGAACCTTGTGTGGGCCCGGAGGCTGTACCGTAGTTGCGACTGTGCTGGTAGTTGGTGCCGTAAGGGTTGTTACAGGACTTGGCTGCGACACGACAACCGTCGTCGTAGTGGTCGGTGAGCTATTTGAGACTGAATATAAAGATTCTATATGTGTTTCTACAGCTTGACCGTATTGCGTAGGAGCCCCATTTGCGGAAGCGATAAGCGCGATCGACGAACAACTCGAACCCCATGTATCCCATGTCCAAGCGAGATACGAAATTCCTTGTTGATCAGCCCAATCCATATAACTAACTGGAAACGAAGAACAGTCATTAGCCCCCACTTCACCGGTGATAACGGGGACTTGGGCCGCTACCGTACCGACTGTTGATTGCCAGCAGTTCACGGTATTACATCCAGAAAAGTTATAGACATGAAAACCAGCCACAACCTTGTGTAAGGGATCGGCCGGAACATAGGAACTCCAGCTACTAAGGTCTCCACCCCAGTCGAGACCATTCATAAGAACGATTGCGCTCGATCCCGCCTGACGAACGGCAGATAAAAGTTGGGACATGCCCGCTGCCATCCAACCCCCTAAAGTGAGACAGCCATCCCTCCAACATTGCCATGAGATATCATGTGGCTCATTGTATAGGTCAAAGATCACGCCCTTTGACTGAACAAAGTATTGAGCGACTTGCGACCAAAATGTAACCGAATGGTCCGCGTCAGCCATCTGCTGCTGCCCCGTTGCCAGCTGCGTTCCGGGAGCATTCCAATGAAGATCCAAGATCGCTACCATTCCGTTTTGGTTAAGGAGATTTACAAAGGCACCAATGGCATTTTGATAGTTAGTGCCGCTGTAGGCAGGATTTACCCCATTCAGTGAAAGCCAACAATCTTCATTTAAGGGTATTCGCACAGCGTTAATCCCCCAACTCTTCATGGCATCAATTGTTGTCTGATCGGCGGGTCCATCAAAAATTCCCCAACCCTGGACACAGGCGTACTCTGTACCCGACTTATCGACTCCTGTCAGTCTGACTACATGGCCATTGGAGTCGATGAGCTTATTTCCGCTTACAGAAAGTGGAAGAGTAACGGGATTGTAGGACGCCTCCTGATAACTAATCGTTCTTCGAGAGTGGGGATAAATAGGTAACACGAATAACACGGTCAAAGACAGCGCAATCCATAGTCCCTTAAATGTCCATCGCGGACGAACTTCCTCCATATCATCATCATCGACAGCAAAGAAACAGAGCTGAATGTCGCTTTAGTCATAGTCAGCCCGCGGTCAACTTGCTTCGACCAACGAAGAAGAGTATTTGATGGAGGGCAATTCCATCTCGAAGGGCATGAGAATATCGAAATACTCAAAGCCTGATCGCAATCATTAACAACTTTCGAAATTTCTCTCCTACGAGTACCCGAAGTATCGTCCATCAAAGCATCTGATACGGGCAAACGGTCCACCCTTTGAACGTTGAATTGTCGATTTACGTCAAGACGCCAGTAGTTCAATCTTTGTGAATCACCCACAGATGCTCATAGGGTTCAATTCTGATGTAACCGTTTCGATCGGAGTTCAGATACTTAGAGCTCAGCGCATCGAATGGTTTAGCGATTCCATTGTTAACGAGCTCAGAGATCGGATAGTAGCGAATGCCTTCACTGACGTTGCTCAGAATCAAGAGTGACCCTTCGTGATGTCGCCTAATCAATGGCAAAATAGAAGGATCGATTACGTCTAGGACCTCAATCTCAACCGCGGCATCGAGCTGCACTAAGGACTTACGGACATCGATGAGGTGCTTCAATCCGGTAAAAATCCTCATGGTTACTTCATCGTTGCGACGGTTCTCGACTCTATGCCAATCCATCTTCGGTCGATGGACCCATCGATTGTCGCCTTCGTGACCCAACTCTTCCGCCCAGTGATCATCGTTTAGAAGCGCAACTTCATCTCCCATCCACATGACAGGAATCCCACCAAATGCCATGATAAGCGAGTAGGAGGCCACGATTCGAGCTATCGCGAGATCGATAAGCTGCCCATCTTTTCCAGCACGGTTCAGACCAGCGAGGCTCGCCGTACTTCCACTTATCCTTCGATCACCGGTCTGAGGGTTGGCCTGAAATACTAGGCCCTCGGCATAACTTCCAAAGAATTCACCGCTATAGAAGTCACTAAGGAACTTCCGGTGCGCAAAGCCATCCAATCCAACGCTCTTTGCATCTAAATCATCAATCGCCCAACCAATGTCATCATGGCAACGGAGATACGTTATCCAAGCAGATGTCGGTGCCTTAGGGGGAATCTTTGAAAGAGCAAAAGCACCAAGCCTGACGTCGCGCGCGGCAAACATCGACCAAATCTGCACCATTAACGAATTGTGGTAAGCGAGGTCACACACCTTGCCGCGGTTATGGCCCACCCCCAAGTAGGCGACTAAATCTGCCGGACCAACGATTGCCTCAGCCTTGAAAATAAGGCCGGGAGCTACTATTCGAGCTATGGCTCGTAGAGCTATGGTGATCTCATGGACTTCAGGTTGATTTTGACAGTCAGTTCCGAGTCTCTTCCAAAGAAAGGCGATGGCATCTAAGCGCAGCACCTCGACTCCTCTATTGGCAAGGGACAAAATGATGTCAACAAAGGCTAAAAATACCTCGGGGTTAGCCCAATTAAGATCCCATTGAAAACTGTTGAAGGTCGTCCATACCCACCCTTCCAACGACTCATCGAAGGTAAAGTTTCCAGGTGCAAAGTCCGGAAAGACCTCCGGTAGCGACTTTTCATACTGATCGGGTATCTCTCGGTTTGGATAGACGAGAAAGAAGTCTCGGTAATATACATCACCCTCCCTAGCCCTCTTTGCCCAATCGTGCTCCATTGCCACATGGTTCAGGACGAGATCCATCACCAGCGAGATCCCTCTCTTGCGAAGAGCTGAGGCCAGATCCTCCAAATCTTCCATGGAACCTAGATCACTACGAACCTTCTTGTAGTCACGTACCGCATATCCACCGTCGCTGTCGCCCGGGCGCGGTTCCAGCAGGGGCATTAGGTGCAAATAAGTTATGCCGAGATCGTCAAGGTAGTCGATGCGATCCTGTACTCCATTCAAGGTACCGGCGAAACGATCTACATAAGTTGCATAGCCGACCATCTTTTCGCTCTGGAACCAATTTGGCCTAAGGACTCGTTCCTCATCAAGGTAACGTAACTCCTCAGACCGCTCACCTGCGTACTTTATCATTATCTTTATCAGGCGGCGCATTCGTTCATCATCAAAGCTGTCGCCGTAGACCTTGAGCCCTTCAGTGAGGTCGTCCCACCATCGATCTAGGCGCAAGGTAAAGAGGTCAAGTTCTTGGCTTATCAGAGAACCCCCCTCTTCTACTACGAACTTTTCCACCAATGGCAAGTCGAACATCTTCCCCCAACTAAATATCGCATCAATGACGTCGAATTAGAATGATTCTATATAAATCATTTCATCGACAAATAGTAAATTATTACGATGGAAGCGTTTCCACAATACTACGGCCTAGCCGTACGCCTGATCAGGCCAATCACCTTCCGGCAGATGCAAAGGACGTCAGACTGAAGGACCGCTTGCGTTGCTATCACCTTTAGATTGATTCTGTAACCTTGACGTATCCCGTTTTCGGTGACAACTTAACAGACGCGCAGTAAGTGAAGATAGATGAAGACAAGAATCACGTTAGTTCGCCACGGTCTAACGGCGGAAAATTTAACGTTCACCATGATTGGCGTCACCGATCCACCATTGCACGAACTCGGCGTCGAAGTCTTGCAAAAAGTCGGCGATAGGTTACGAGGCTCTGAATTCAACCGCGCCTATGCTTCACCGCTACAACGCGCAATACAGTCAGCCGATGAGATCACCAAACACCACGACAACCTCGATCTTGTAATCGAACCAAGATTGGCAGAGATAAACTTAGGTATTTGGGAGGGTCGCCTCTCATCTGAAGTCTTTGCTAACAAAGATACGGATCCAGTCGTACGTGATGCACTCGACGAAGAGCTACCGGACTTCAGGGTGCCAGGGGGTGAAGGACGTAAAGAGGCGCTTGGGAGATTCAAAGCTGGGCTTGCTTCTGTTGTCACGAAGGACCCGGGTGGTACAGTTTTAGTAGTTACCCACGGTGGACTTCTCGCCCTTCTCCACTGCGAATACAATGGAGAATCCCTTGGTCGATTTAGGTACCACCACCCAAAACACGGGTCAATCTCGATCATCGACGTCTCTATCGACCCAGACAAAGAGGACGAATACATCGACGAAAATCCAGAGATTGACTCCGCGAAAATTCAGATCGAATTCGTGACCTACGACGACCAACAACATATCGACGATGAGCTTGAGCAGAGGATCAAGTTGGCATCTTCAACGATGCGCCACCGATAAGGTTGATGCCTCGGCAAGTCACGCCCATACCAACGTGAGCATGTGATTCAGTTTTGAATAGTTGATATATCAGCACCACTGGAAATGCATTCGTCTCAACCGATAATGCTTTGAACCAAAGAGCCAAGGTTTCGTTGCGAACGCTCTTTGGATCGCATAACCTTGTCAAACTCCGCGCCGCACTTCTGCGAGCTTCCCTTGCGACCAACTAGTCATTCCAAGCTCAAGATAGTCCGCCACGATAACCGAGCAGGCTTAACCTCCGCTTGGCCAAACGCTACCAAATGATTTCCAGCTTGCTAAGCGCTTCGGATCAAACTTTCGGAAAGAACTACTGCTTAATGGAAAAGCAATTTGATGGTATTGAGGTCACGAGATCTCTAGCCACTCCCATCGCACGCTCCTCAGTGAGATAGCCGTCCTGAACAAGTGTGGCTAGGTACTTCGCCTCGCTCGATCGGGCCATCTTGTGACGAATCGGAATCGAAAGAAGGGCACGGGTATCATCTATAAAACCAGACAACTTATAGAATCCCACTTGAGGAACGACCGCATCAAAGAAACGATTCAGACCCTGTGGAGAATCGATAAACCACCAAGGATAACCGATAAAGACCGAGGGGTAGAACCCCGCGAGGGGAGCTAATTCACGGGAATAGATCGTCTCGTCGACGGTGAACAGCGTTAGCTTTAAGTTTGGCGAATTTCCAAAACGATTCAATACCTCGAAGAGGGCATCGGTAACGAGAACCTGTCTTGGAATGTCTCCTCCCTTATCACTTCCATATTTTGAATATGTATCAAGGTGGTGATTTCGGATAATCCCTGGGTGGATCGTGATTGGAAGAGCAAATTCACAAGCAAACTCCACCATCAGGTATGTCATGTGTTCCATGAATGCCTTGGCATCGCCGGTGGTCAGGACATCGATTCCATCATCCATGCGGCGCGAAACGATATCTTCGACGACATGGTCCTCTAAATGGTGCGCCTCATAACTCGTTGGAGAGATATCTATTGACAGAGCTCCGTTAGCGACGAAGTAATCAAGGGAGCGCTTTAATCCTTCTTTTATATCTGCAAAGGAATTAATCTCCAACCCAGTCGCTGCCCCAAGCTTGCCCACCTCTGCGTCCCACCCAGATTGAGATATATCAAAGAGGCCCTCGGGGCGAAAGGCGGGCCTGACCTTGGCTTTTACTTGTCCCTTCCATGCGATCTCGCCATGCACTGAGAGGTCGCTACCATAGCTATCGGTGGTTGCAAGGACGGCTACCTTTGCCCTATTCAAAATCTCAGAAGGTCTAAAATTAGGTGAAAGTAGAGCTTCGCTGAGACGGACGTAAGTGCCTTTGGGAGATGCAACAACCTCTTCATATGAGAGGGAAAAGTTATCCTTCAATTGTTCGTCTAGCCAGTAAGCGACAGTCGTTCCCGCCATATTCGGCAGATAGCGAGCAAAATCTAAAAATATAGCTTCACCTTGATTGAAGTCCAGTTCTTGGCCGAAGTACAACTCCTCATAGTCGAAACCGCGTGTTCGCATCAATCGAGTTACGTAATGATCAGGGCGTATAAGCGCACTCGTTGGCTCACCAAGTGGTCGATCATCGAGCAATAGCGCAGGGTCAACATGGCCGTGTGGTGAGATAATAGGCAAATCCCGCACGTGCTCAAAGATCTCTTTTGCTAGCCCCGACAACCTCATTACCGCATCAACTCTCATTCAAAACAAACTTCATTAGAGAAATTCACACACAACTACTCCGGAAGACACAACGACTCGCTCCGAATCGAATGTGGCTAGAGCTTCTTTTTGCCCCGTTGACGAAAGACTTCCGGAGAATTCTCGTACGTGGTCTCTTCAATATCTCTACGACCATTTATGGCGCGGCCTACCACAAACAGGAGATCCGACAGGCGATTTAAGTATTTAAGCGCGGGCTGATGGACCTCTTCCACCTGCATGAGCCGAACTACAGAGCGCTCCGTCCTTCGAGCAACAGTACATGCCAAGTGAACCATCGCTGCCCCACGATCGCCTCCGCGCAAGATGAACTTGGTTATAGTCTCGACCTCGGACTCATAACGGTCGATAATGGGCTCAAGTTGCAGTGCTGCGTCCTCTGGAGTTCGAAAAACATACTCTGCACCAGGAGTAGCAGCTATGTCTGCGCCTACGTCCCATAGCCGTTGCGCTATCTCTTCTAATACCTGATAGACATCCTCCGACCCCTCCCAGGTAAGCTCAGCCATTGCGACTCCAATGACGGCACCGAGCTCATCGACGTTACCGTAGGCTTCAACCCGAAGATCGTCTTTGAAGCGACGTTCCCCTCCAATTAAAGAGGTCTTTCCTTTGTCGCCACCACGTGTATAAAGTGCCATACCCAACCCTGACTAAAGATCATCGAGGAGCACTCTGCTCCCGCAACAACTCCATTGTAGGAGCTACCGAGCTATAAGTTAGATTCTGCTACTTTAGCAATATGACCCCGCATTGAATGAGGTGCTACAGCTCCCCAAACATCGCGCACCGAGAGAAGAACGCCCGAAATCGCTACCACAACTACACCTGCAAAGAATACGATCGCCTGTGGAGCGATCAAGGTTGCAACTATTCCAGTCGCAATCTGTCCCACTGGAAATAGAGACGACGAACCCATCCAGTCGTAGGACGATACGCGCGATAAAACGTCGACCGGAAAAGATAGTTGTAGAAAGGTCTCCCAAACGACCTGAAATTGACCAAAGGCGAAACCGGTCAGTACTGAAGCGCCAGAGATGATCACAATGTTATACGTACTACCGAGAGCGAAAAATACCGACGCGCCGAGTAAGGAGAGTGCAACAGTAAAGCGAAGGGGGTGGCGAAACCGGTACCTAGTTGCTGACAGCGAGCCGATGATTGAACCAAGACCCTGCAGTCCGAGAATGATTCCCCATGACTTAGCACCGCCAAGCTTGTGTTGAGAAATTATTGGCCCAAGGACGTAGAAGGCTGGAAAGGCCAAAAGGTGCATCAAGGCATAGCCACCAATGATAGTCCAGCACCATTTTTTCGCCTTCAATGCTACAAACCCAACCCGTAATTGATGGGTGATCCCTTCGTGAGACTCCCTTGTCACAGAACTCTTGTACTTCATGGCAAATAGTGATAGGGAGCAGATAATAAGAAAGATTTCGATCGTGGCAAGGCCAGCCTCTGGCTTAAAAAACGCAACAACGATGCCAACTGCCGCTGGACCATACGAAGTACCCAAGGCCTCTACAACACCACGCATTCCATTGGCCTTTGCAAGTTCGGCACCCCTCGAAACATCAAGAACCATGCCAGTTATATTTGGCATAAAGACTCCATTGGCAAAAGAAACGACAGCAACAGAGAGTGCGAACAGCGCGATACCGTGGCTGGAACGTAGCGACGTAATTGACAGCAAAGTTCCAAAGATCCTAAGAAGCGACGCGAGCTTGACTACGCGGCTACGACCGAAGCGATCTCCTGCAATTCCGCCCACCAAAAGCGACAGGACAAAGACCAAAGATAATATGCCGAGAACCAATCCGATCGTCGCAGAACTCTTACCATCATGGATCAAAGCAAACGCCACTGCGACCGGTTGACCGCTCAATGCCGCCGCCGACATCGACAATGTGATCAGCAACAATGAAAATCTGCTCTTGAGCAACCTGAACATAAAGACTCCGCAAACTACGGCGTAGCAATCGAGATTCGCATCCAGTATCAGCTAACATCAGCTAAACGATCAAAACACGTCATTGGGCCAGTCAAATTCATTCGAGATTAACTCGAACAAGCACAAGATGGGCAATAAATTCCAAGCGCTAGGCATTGGAACTATAGATGGCAAAGGTTTCAACCTAGGGTTCCGAACCATGCCAAAAGGATACGGCAAGAAGCTACGCCTACAACACCTTTGAGAGGAATAGTCTAGTGCGCTCCTGTTGGGGATTTGCAATTACGTTACGAGGATCTCCAGCCTCTACGACCACGCCACCGTCCATGAAGATAAGGTAGTCACCGACTTCGCGAGCGAAGCCAATTTCGTGGGTGACCACGATCATGGTCATACCCTCTTCTGCCAAGGACCTCATAACTCCAAGAACGTCGCCGACTAACTCTGGATCTAGCGCAGAGGTTGGTTCATCGAAAAGCATCAACTTCGGTCGCATAGCAAGTGCCCGCGCGATAGCTACTCGTTGTTGCTGCCCACCAGAGAGAGATGCAGGGTATGCATTCTCCTTTTCCGAGAGGCCTACTTTACGAAGAAGCTCCTTGGCTCGCTCGGTAACCTGGCCACGATCCTCCTTGAGTACTTTGATTGGACCCTCGGTGATATTTTCAACCACCGTTCGATGCGGAAAGAGGTTGAAGTGCTGAAATACCATTCCGATACGTTGACGCCTCTCGGCAACCTCGCGCTCGCTGAGCTCGAAGATTTTATCGCCCTTACGTCGATAACCCACGAGATCGCCGTCGACTTCGATGAGACCGGCATCGATCTTCTCTAAGTGATTGATACAACGTAGGAATGTTGACTTACCAGATCCCGATGGGCCGATGATGCAAACAACCTGCCCCGGTGGAACCGAAAGATCAATACCCTTCAGTACTTCATGTCGACCAAAGTGCTTATGAACCTTTTGCGCCGAAACCATCAACTCTGCCATGAACTACTTCACCCCGAACTTCGATATGCGCATCTTTATCTTTTGCAGCGGCGTGAGTGGCAACTGCCGACTAGATCCCTTGGCGTAGTAGCGCTCTACGTAATATTGACCAATCATAAGTATGCTCGTAATCCCTAAATACCAAAGGCTTGCCATGATAAGAAGAGGCATAATTTGGTAATTTCGGGTGTAGATGTTTTGGGTTGCAAAAAGCAGTTCTACATATGGCACGTACGCAACAAGGGATGTGCTCTTTAACATAGAAATCGTTTCGTTTCCGGTTGGAGGCACGATCACCCTCATCGCCTGAGGAAGCACGATACGACGCATAATCATCATCTTGCGCATACCAATGGAGGCTGCAGCCTCCGCTTGGCCTTCTCCAACCGATATGATCCCGGCGCGAACAATCTCGGCCATGTATGCAGCTTCATTGAGGCCAAGACCTAAAAGGGCAGCAGCAACAGATGGAATGATTGTGAAAGTTTGCTTTACAAAAAATTGATGGCCAAACGGAAGACCAATACTGAGGGTAGGAAAGAGAGCCCCAAGGTTAGCCCATATAAGAAGTTGTACGAGCAACGGAGTGCCGCGAAAGACCCAGATATAGAACCAGGCCGCACCTGTCACTATCGGATTGCTACTCAACCTCATGACCGCGAGAATGACGCCGAGTGTTACACCTATTGCCATCGAAGCAACCGTCAACTCAAGAGTTGTCGATACCCCATGTAAAATTTGGGCGGAAAAAAAGTAGCTCCACTGAAGCGACCACTTAAAACGGGGATTGGTGAAAACTGTATGCAATCCCATTGCCATAAAGAGGGCAATAATTGCCACCGCCACCCAGCGACCTGGGTGGCGGAGCGGAATCGCCGAAATAGCTTCAGGCTTACCCCCGTGAGCCTTATTTACGTTTTCGACGTGAATTTGTGCCACTACTAGCTCGTTGCACCATTGATCACGGGATTGCTAATCGCACCGGATTGAACACCCCACTTTGAAAGAATCTGCTTGTACTGGCCATTGGCCATCAGAGCCTTGATCGCTGCAAGGATTGCATTCTTGAAGGTACCTTGACCCTTAGCAACAGCAATTCCGTAAGGTGCATTTCCATAGGAAGAGCCAAGTAAAGCCAACTTACCGGCAGATTGCGTAACCGCATAACCAGCAACTGGCGAGTCTGCCAACATTGCAACATCTTTGCCGGTTGCTACAGCGGTATTGGCATCGGTCTGGGTTTGATACTGGTCGATTTGGATGGCCGCTTTACCTGCCGAAGTACAAGTCTGCGAACGTTGCTGAATATCCTGAACTTCAGTAGTACCGGTTTCAACAGCAATTGGTAACCCGCACGCATTAGTAATTGAGACGTTCTTTGGATTACCAACTTGGGTAACCCAGCTTGTCCCAGCTGTGAAGTAGGTAACGAAGTCGACAACTTTTTCACGCGCCTTGGAGTCAGTAAATGAGCTAATACCTAATTGGTACTTACCAGCTTGCATCGCAGGAATGATTGAATCGAATGGCGCGTTGACAAACTTGAATGTTAGGCCAAGCTCTTTCGCGATCGCATTTCCAAGGTCGATATCCATACCTTCGATGGTAGTGCCATCTGCACCAATGAATTCGTTGGGAGCATATGTTGCATCGCTAGCAACCGTAATTGTCCCCATCGACTTTACCGACGCCGGTACCAATGAGGCTGGACCTGACCCTGAAGAGGTAGAAGCCGCCGTTGTAGTAGTGCTCGATGACGAGCCGCCACACGCCGCCAAAACTACGGCACTAGATGCGACAATCGCGAATGACTTCGCAATCGTCTTCCCTTTACCAAATGGACCCATCATAACTTTCAAGAGGCACCCCGTCTCTCAGATTATTTACACCCTGTAAATTTATCCCAATCGAATTATCGCACAAATATTCATGAGTGCATAAAACGATGTGATAGATCATATTACGGGCGTTTGTCCACTCTTCCAATAAGCAAATTCAACGTTTAACAAATGTAACATTTGGAAGGAATATTTGATACGTGACGCTATTCCGACTCACTGGCTACGATTGCGTCGTACTTGACGGCAGTCACCTTAGGATTTGCTCCTCCCATAACCTCACGAATAGCTGGAATGTACGCCTCCGTCAGAAAAACGTTTGCGTAGATCAGCGGTCGAATAACCTCTAATGTAAATGCGCCATTCTCAATTGCGCTACTCGTTTTGTATCGGATAAAGTCATCGTCGAGATCGAGCTCAAAGTTGCCAATCGGGATTCCGATGTTAACCCTGGTCAATAACTCCATGACCGCATACGAACGCTCCTTCGGGACTTCGAAAGGGCAGATCGAATAAAAAACCAACTGTCTTTCGTCGGGCCGATATGTGGCTACGAAGCCAAACTGATCCTCTTTGCCGTTAAAGATCGCCTCAAGGGTATTCTCTTCTTCATCGCTCTCGACCACGGCCCAGCCGTCAGTCTCCAGAAAATCGAAAACTCTAGATAATGTACCGTTCAATCTGCATAATTCCTTTGGTTCAGGCTGCTACTCATGACTTTTAGATGGACTCTGCGTACCCTACTTGAAGTGCTCGCATAGATCGTTGATTATCTTCAGCGGTTCGCCGCTCGCATACGCTAAATACATTCGTCCCTCCGCCGATAGGTCTTTCAACCCATTTCGGTCTATGAAGTCGTATTCGATCGCCTTCCAAAGTGGCATGGTCGAAAGCGCATTAATACCCATCTGTCCCAACTTCAGTTCAGCTTCATCAATGGCATTTATCTTATCGAGCCCCGATAGTGCACCATAGTTATCCTTCGAATCATCATCAGGGTGGACTGAGTTATGTAGAGCCCCAGTATCGGAGAAGGCATGTAGACCACCACCGGAACTTCCCCCAGAATTACTCGAGGTCGAAGAATCACTATCTTGGGTGGATGGAACTTGCGCATTCCCTCCAGTCATCGACTGATGGACCAACTTTGTAACTGGTGCGTCGGGAAGAATTTCGATAAAGTCATTTATAAAATCGTGCGTTGGCAAACTACACAGATCTGCAAAATAAAGCAGCTCGGCGAGGGTGGTTATCTGCTCTAGCTCATCTTTTGCAACTGCAGCATCATGAAATGCCTGCTTCAAGCTATTCAAGGCATGAATCGTTTGCTCAGCACCGTACGGAATTATCCTGCATACTTCGCCGCTAGCGTCGTTCAAGTCAGTCGCTGTCACTCCAAACATTCTCATGTAGTCACCACGATCGGGATCGCTAGTGGCTCCACTCGACACGCCACTAGATGAAGAAGCACTTCCTCCAGGGTTTTTGAATTTTTCCTCTCGTTCTTCAGTTTCATCAGTAATCTGTGTCGTCACCTCGGCATTTGGATCATCGGTGTGTGCACCGGACTTCTTATCCTTTTCATGCTCCTTCAATATCGCATGGTAAAGGTTTCCAGGCGTATATCCGACTGAAGGCAACAATCCAGAGCCGGGATAGGATCCCCCTGCTAACTCGAAGATCTCTTTGGCGAAGCTAGTGCAGTTGTACCCAATCAAGACATAAGGAGGCGGCGAAGCATGGAGCTTTTGAGCCTTCGCAAGAGCGGCGTTAAACTTCGATTTAGTGACATCGACGCTCTTATAGACCTTGTCGTTATCCGACTCGTGGACGATATCTGGGTGGCGTATGAAGCCTGGCCCTGGCTTCGCGAAGCCCGCGTAACCTCCCATTTCATCGTCTTCGTCAAAGTCATAGTACTTTGCTGGCCACATACCGTAGCTATATCGCGACTGAAGCTTTGCTCCACCTTCGCCAGCATACTTTTCGAGCCGGATCCAGGTGTGGCCTACGTTATGGATTCCTCCAGTGAACTTTTGGACCTCCTTTTCCATGTCGGTGTCGCTAATGTTTTGGTCGATCTCGCCCTTGCGCTTTCTATATTCAACAACTTTTCCACCAAGGTACGCCTCCCCTTGTCCACTAGCTACAGCTTTAATAAACTTTTTAGGGGAGGTGCGAAGCTTATGAAAGGCTGCTGCTTTAAGTTCGTTGACGTTATCAAGCCACTTCGGATCGTCTTGCGCAACTGCTATGGTCGCCACATGTCGCGTGGTAGGCGCTTGCGCCAAATCTGAATCCAACCAATCAGGAATTGCAGTATCAAGTCCTCCAGTATTACCCTTGGCGTTTTCTTGCAGTTCGGGATCCGACATATTTTTTAAATAGTCAGAGTCTTGCAACGTATCCTGAGCCTTAACCGAATCCTTAGTCATTCGCCCAGTCAACTTCGAAATTGGATTCTTGAGATTTTTGTACAGCCGCTTGATCGACTTTCCAAACTTCTTGAATGAAGCTCCAATCTTTGCCAGCTTCTTTGACGGAGAAAACCCTCCTAAACTTATACCTTTAGAGGTAGACGCGTTTGCTACAGATCCATTCGATAAGTTCTGTTCACCACCGACGTCTTTACCTTCAACGGCCAACTGGTTTCGTTGATCGTGGTCATCTTTTAACTCACTACTAATAGTCGTCATTGGCGGCTCACCACTCCCCTACCGTGATATTCATAGATTACTACTTAGCCGCATTGCTTTTTAGCTAACGCTGCCCAATTTAACGAAATTTGCAGACTGAATCTTCAAAGAAATTTACCTAATGCGAATCGAAAATTCTCGAGGTCAATAGACGCGGTAATCGCCCTAGCAATGCCAAACCCTATTTGACCATATAGAAGCATTCCGTACAGCAACTATGCGCAGGTACATCTAGAGTCATGACGTCTTGAGGGTGCGGCGCCTAATAGCTCAACAATGTATTTTGACACCCTAGAGAACAGCCACGAGTATGTGCGACCTAAATTATCGACCCGCGATCAGCCCGCAAACAATATGATTCAAAATTCAACCTACCTCGATCGAAACATCGCAAACTCCATCGATAAAAGGTTCGAAGCTACGTTCAATAATCACGAGCACTTTGAACGCTCATAAATTAAATCAACTAAATAAATTCAAAATACTCCCCGAAGTCTTCACGCCGGCATAATCTTCCAGACTTTCGATACTCATATGCCACAGCTGTAAAGACCTCCCTCTCCGAGATAGCCGCAGAATTCTTCTTTGCTAGAAATGCTGTAGTAGACACTACGTTACGGATCTCACCTCCTGAAAGGTCGAATTTGGCGAGGCGGTCGACGTCGATTGCATCCAGAACTCCGATTCCCAAGAGGTACTTTTCCCAAATCTCCCTTTGTACGTCAGACGAAAGCGCTGGAAAATCGATGACTACATCGATGCGCCTAGTAAAGGCATCATCGAGATTCGATCTCAAATTCGTAGTCAAGACCGCAACACCATTAAATGACTCCATCAATTGAAGCAGGTGGGCAATCTCCATATTTGAGTACCTCTCGTTGGAACCATCTCCGCCGCCCCGACGACCGAATAAAGAATCGGCTTCATCGAAGAGAAGTATTCCTTGAACCTTTTCAGCTGCGTCAAAGATTTTCTTTAGGTTCTTTTCTGTCTCACCCACATACTTATCGACGATGCCAGCAAGATTTACGATGTAAAGATCTAATCCAGTTTCATGCGCTACAACCTCTGCGGCCATGGTCTTACCCGTTCCGGATGGCCCAGAGAAGAGTGCCGAGATCCCAACACCCCTTCCTCCTCCGATTCGAATCTTTGATTCGGAAAAGGTATCTAATCTAGATTCAACCATAACCTTGAAGGTTTGGAGCATTGAAGAGGTCCGTTGGTCGGTAACTAAATCATCCATAGTAGCCACCGGAACGATCTTGGTTGATAGAGATTCGAGGGAATTATCTTGCCGTCTCTTTATGACGGCAACCAAATTATTTTCAGCATTGCGATCTTCAACTTCGACGGCTTTGAAGTCATCGATAATGTTGACTATCTCTCGATCGCTGAGGCGCATCCCACCCAATTGTCTAACTTGACTCTCCAGCACACGTCCGCGAGACAGACTTACAAACCTTGTCGGAACCCCGCCACGTCGAGAATCAGCACCACCGATCAGTGAAGGACTTACTCCACCGATCCAATCAAAGTTCCAAGGTTCGGGTCCCCACATGAAAACATTCGTACGAAGTCCCTTTGTGACCTCGAAGACCGTTTTTGCTTCACTGCCGCGAACTATGGGGCCGACCAAGAGGGGGAACTTATTTAGAGCTGCATCCCTCAAGGCGACAGAAATTACTTTTGGCAGTTGTTCCGGGCTTTCGTAGCGGATATCGCAGCTCAACGCAAAGCGCGAAGCAAAGATCTCACAGGATTCGTCAAGAATTGCCGCCAAGGAAAGAACTGGATTATCAGAGAGCGACGAAACAAAGAATGAAACGGATCCGATTCGCACATCTCCACTTTGCGATAACGGAGTTAGCGGAGCTAACTCGCAATTGAGATCTAGCATCGAATCAATCGACCTTCTCCCGCGAAGAAACTGTATTACACTCCTTGGAACCACACCACTCAAGTCATTCAAAGACGAGCCTTGCACGTCATCGACAAGAACATATTTAGAGAGTTTTGAATGCTTTTCGAGCGCCAATAACACAGTTTTATCGGTACGATCCACCCCTAATAGGTCTGCTACCGTTGCGAGACGCAGTACCCTCGACCTGATGGAGTCATTCAGAAGAGTGGCAAACCTCGCGACGGTATCGTCGATCGAACAGATGGCACTTGCCATCACGTAGTACTTCTCAAAGGTGTTAAGGTGAAAAATCGACGCAACCGAATCGATAGCGAGTATTCCTTCGCCGTTCTTTGACCGCTCCTCTAGATGCTTAATAGAGGCGAGTAATTCATTAGGCGTCGCTTGAAATGGACTCCTGCTGTAGTTGTCGTTCGTGGCAACAATTTGGCGCATACGCGATGGAGTTATATAAGGACCGAATCTTTCATCGACCTCAGTTGTACCTCCCTGCGTTCTCTCAGCGTAAACCGAGAGCGCGGCAATGAGAACCTTCCTGAAGGCGCCGAAGTATTCAACATTTGGCGAATCGCTCATAGGTCCAACCGTTCGAGATACATTTTCGATGCAATTCTCACGCCCAAATTAGCCAGCCGCCGGAGTGGTTGTCGTAGCTGGAATTGGCTGATTCATATTTCCCGCCATATAAGCAGCAACATCACATGCGGATTGAGCCGTACCGCATGTAACAGTGAGCAGGAACTTATCTCCTGGATTGAAAACCGCCGGGGTATTGAATCGATAATTAGTTTGAACCAAGGTTACGAGGTTGTACAAGAAAAGGTCCCTAGTAGTCTTTGACGACGCTACATACTGCTGTACTCGAACTATTCCAGATCCACCGCTTAGGTCTTCAACGACAAGATCTGTTAGCGAGAAGGTTTGGCTACTGCTTAGGTTGAATGATGTTGAGCCAGTAGATCCTGGTGGCGATATTGTTTCTAGGGTTGTGTTGTAGTTGACATTCTGAAACTTTGGCGGAAGGGTTGTGGTTGTGGTTGTTGGAACCGTCGTTGTAGTTGTAGATGTAGTAGTCGTTGAAGTGGTTGTTGTTGACGCAGCTGTGGTAGACGAAGATAGCGCATTTACCTGTGATGACACCGTTGATACCTGAGACGCTGCTTGAGATAACTGCGAATTCACAGTCGAAACCTTTTGAGTGAGCACCTGAGAGGCCTGATTTTGTGCAGCTATCGAGGGGGCCAATGCCGACACTGCCACGTTTTTGACCGCCGGCTTAATGACCGCATACCATGCAAGGAGGCCGGTTAAAAGGACTAGCGCTCCAATTCCAAGACGCGTCAGAACTGGCCGCTGCGACATAGTACCGTCGATAGTGACGGGCTCAGAGCCTTCGCGCTGCACCGATACCTTGAATCGATGCACCTTTGAAGTACCACGGAACATCTTTTTCCGAGGACGAATTCGGATTTTCGTGAAGTGAGCCTTACCTGGCGTCAACTCCATACTCCGAGGTCGGACAAGGAATGCTAGTGAGTCTGTTGGATCTTTGGTAACAACATGAACGGTAACCGGAGAGTTACCGAGGGAATCAACTGCGAGGGACATCTTGGAGCGAATTCTTCCCGTCACAGACTGAGGAGCAAGTTCAGCCTTTATCTCCTCAAAGGGGAGAACATCGATGGTACCCTCTTCAACAGTATCTTCATTCGGAAAGTTAGTCGCCGATACAAGTAGGCCAAAGTGAGCGATACCTGGCGGCGTGTCGAAACGTCGTGGAGGAGTTATCTTAACCTTCATTGAACCCGAGGTACCGGGAAACAAAGATACGGCATCAGGTTCAACGACTGTCCAATCCGCACATTGTCCCAACGGTTGAACGTGAAACTGTTCGACGATATCCGTAGTGTTATATACGGTAATCGTGGTCTCTGCTGTTTTACCTGGTTCAACCCTCAGTTCGGTCGATTCTAAAAGAGCAACTATCGCCATGCGAAAGCCTCATTCCTAAATAAAATAACCGTCAAAGTCCCGCCACCGCCACCTGATTATCATCTGCTGGAGAAAGTTCATTGGAAGATTCAAGGAGCGTTCCGCTCTGGGCCAAAAAGACGTTGATAGCGAGTCCCGGATTCGATGGAGTAGGTGCAGATCCGAACAGGCCAAGGGTTTGGCTCGGGGCAACAAAGAACGTTGCTCCGCCCGATGAAACTGTTGAGGTATCGCCTAGGGAATTGGCAAGAACAACATCCCCAGCGCTATTTGACTGGAACGTTGTTCCGTTTCCGAATCCACCCACCATAACAGTTGCAACGCCGCTTGCACCGCCTATTAAAGCTGTTGCGTTGAAACAGGTATAACCGACCGATGAACATAGGGCGCCAGCTCCACCGTTTGGACCTCGTAGAAATGATCTCAAACCACTCACAAAGGCCGCATTATTGGAGTCATTCGCAGGCAAGAGGCCGTACCCCATCTCCAATACACCTGGAAGATAGCTACCTTCTAGCACATCGCAAAGTGAACCAGTACCTGGAACCTGAGTGCAGACTGCACTTGAACCGATGATATTACGAATATTGTGAATTTGATCGGTTCCAGATTGCCCATTGACGGTATAACCATTCCGACTTGCCAAACCACTCTGCAAATTAACGCTCGCCGGACCATAGGCGCACGTATTTCCCGTACTCGAAGGGGGACAAAGCGAACCATTGGAATAGTCGATGGTTGAATTGCCAGCTCCACCGTCGACGTAGTTGCTACCTGGGCCTGTCTCGAAAGTAGTATTTCCACCAGTTGCGGTTAATCGATCACCTCCACCGCCTCCAACGATCAACGAATCTCCAACTCCTGCAGCCAATTGGTTCGCCCCCTGAGAACCGACGATAATATCGGAGTTATTGGAGCCGATTACATTATTGATCTGATCACTTGAAGTTTGATTCAGCGATACCGATGCTCCGTAGCCCCCCGTAACGGAATTCGCAGCAACACTAGTGACCGTACCGGGCGAAAAACCAGATGGCGACAGATACCCCGACGGAAGTTGAAATGTATTCGTCAAAGAAAGATCAATATAAACAGCTCCTGGAGAACCTGTAAAGTCGAGAGTTGAGTTGCCAGAGGCTGACGGATTAATCGTCACTGATGACAACGATCCCGACGCCGGAATATAAATGTCTGTACCGGATGTACCGTTCAGTGCGCTCGTCAGGCCCGAACCTGAGACTTCGAATGTAGTGCCATAGGATCCACCTGCTGTGACCTGAACTACAAAGCTACCGCTGCCCCCGGTGAGAATATTGTTACCACCTGAAATTACGACCGTAGTAGTTCCAGACGATCCACCATGTACGTAATTAGTGGAGCTCGCGGCTGAAGGCGGCAAATATACGATACCTATTATTGATGGCTTCAACGTGTAGTAATGGCCTGCCACTATCTGGGGGGAAGGGTTAGAAAGGTCTATGGAAACGCTGGAAGTACTTAGGTGCGTGAGATCGAGGGCATTGGTACCAGTTCCCCCTATAACCAAATCTCCGCCTTCGGCGATATAGGTGTTGCCCCCAGAGATAGAGTCGATCAAGGTCAACTGATTTGATGCGGTAATCGAATCTCCCCCCGCCACACTATCAATGACCGACGAAAACCCATTGATGGTCTCGGCAACCGCAACTCCGGTTACGGTGTAAGCCACGGACCCACTAGCAAGGTTCACTCGCGCTCCACCTTGTATGGATATCTGACTCAAGTCGAGGGTATCGAGTCCTCCACCACCATTAACAACAAATGCGGATTGTCCAGGTACCACAATATCGTTTACTTGAGAGCCCACTATCTGAGTGATACCAGAAAACTGATCAGAAGTCGAAGCTGTACAAGATGCGTTGACAGCCGAGCATGCAAGACCCGCTAGCAGATCAATTCGAACCCCTATGTTATTTCCATTCGAATATGACTGGTAACTCAGAGTATTCGCGGGTGACGAAGATGACGAATTTTGACCGACAAAGATAAATCCAAATTGGCTTGCCGTGCCACCAACGAAAGTAGTACCGCCAGAGACAGATCCAATAAACTTTTGAATTCCACTAAAGCTGTATGAGTGGCCAGATGTAAGAGTAATCTGACCGCTCGCTGCGTTGACAGTCGTAAGAGACGGAAAACTCGCAATCGAAATTGTGTTTACGCAGGATGAGGGTGTGGCACAACTTTGACCCACGATGTTAATAGACTTTGTCAAATTTGGGTCTAGCACAAAGGTCGTCAAACCGTTTAACGAGCCAGTAATTGATGAAATCGGGAACGACGAAAGCCCTATAAAGGTGAACGTTGTTGTCGTCGGAGAGGCGAAAGAAACAGTCAAGTTTGGTGAATTGATTGTAACGGTCGTTTGCACCGGCGCAGCGCTTCCATCGATGAAGTTACTTGACCCAGAGAGGGTAAAAGTCTTTGAGGAAATAGCCGACGGAACGGCGGGTAACTTGACGCCGATTCCACCCGATGTTGGGGTGGCATTCGAAAAATTATCAAACCCACTAGCCACCAAAAGCTGGTTCACGCTTCCTGTCGCACCGTAGGCAAGACAAAATTCGCTGTAGGTAGTACCTGAAGCAAAGTTGCAATCGGCACCACCTGAGGTGAAATCAATGTACGGATTGGAAACCTGAAGTAACGAGCCAACGGAAAAGTAGCTTATTGAACTCGAAAGATTAGAGGAGATTGCAAACTCGCAACCTATGACCGATGCTGTAACAACAGGACAGGTTGTCGTTCCGGCTGCGTCGAATGTCACAGAGTATTGATTTCCCGTAGAAGGCCCGTTGATAATCGTGTAACCCGAAACCGATACCGAAAGCGAACCACTAGAAAATGTCCCAGCACCATTCACTAACGACAGCGAAGAACCTTGATTCGACGGCAGAGGCAGAGTGGAGAGATCTAATTCGTTCTTTCCTCCTCCCCCCACAACCGATAAGACGTTGTTACCAAAACTCGAAAACGTACCCGAATTTAGAAATGTAACTACAGCGGATCCTAAAGCCGAAGACTTGATAGTTTCAATTCCGCTTATTGCCTGCGAAACACTCGAATTGAGACTGTTGGAAAAGTTAACCGAAACCGAGGCTGTATTCGAATTTTGCACCACGAACGACTGACCCGAAAAACCGCCCGACGCGTCTAAAACGTTATTCGGACCCGAAGCAACAACTGTCAATGCAATTGGATTTGGAATTACATACGTCGCGTATCCAGTACTTGGACCATTGAGACTTGAAATACCGTACTGTTGCGAAGTGGGACTCGCTGGCGGAGATGCTAGGAGATCGAAGGAGAACTTACCGCTCGAATTCGTAACCGTACAAAAACCACTCACTGAACAAACGGAAAGGTCAACAGTTGCAATATTTGCTGACGAAGTAGCGAGGGATTGAAGGTTTAAGAGATCACCGACCGTCGAACCCTTATAACTGTCGCCATTGACGATACTACTGACGTTTATCGTATTACTCAAAGAAGCATCACCAATAACTAAAGCCACTCCACCGAAGTGCACTATGTTGCCACTACCGAAGAGTATGAAAGAAGCATCAGAACCTATCGCAAAAGTGACGTTCATAGAAGACGAACTAGAGCCGTCAAGAGTCAATTGCGATAACACAGTGCATGCATTACAGATAACACTGAAATTACCTGGTGCACCAGTAGCAAAGGTAAAGTACAAACCTGCAGGAACCAAATAGCTAGCGAACGTACTGCCAGAGACGGAAACGCCGGACGTAGTACTGAATACAACAATTCCGGAGCCTTGAGCCGTCGCTGCGGAGACTGAGCTAGAAGATAGATCGAGGGTTGAGCCTGCTGTAGCTGTGGTGGTTCCAATGAAGTTGTAGCTATTAGATGCATTGGCGATGAAGTAGTTGGCAAGGCTATTTGATCCAATTACCTCTTTGATGCCAGCAAAGGTGACACTAGGTGTGGAAGATGTTGGGATATCAGTTT
>JAKAZZ010000014.1 GCA_021826315.1 Actinomycetes bacterium | reverse complement strand
GATGTAACTTCCAACCACGTTTCCCAAAGTCCCGGCCACAATGGCGAGTATGAAATTCATTTTGTGCGAGGCTGCCAACGCACCTGCGAAGGGCATCACGACCTCCGAGGGAATTGGAATAAGTGCAGACTCAGCAGTCATGAGAAGAAATACAGCGATTATTCCACTCGTTGCGATGATATTTGTAAGCCCAGAGGTCGATAGAAAATGAGTCACCCAAAAGACGCTACCACCTTCAAAGCAGAGTCGTATCGTGCTAAGAAGTCATCGGCTTAGGAGCTTTTCAGAAATCAGCATCGAATATTTCGGTTTTGATCTATAGTCACGTCGAAATAGCAAAAACAATGAGTTTGGAACAGAAGTGAACAGCGACATCGTAAGTACATATTTCAAATCCTTCAACGGCACCAAGCTTCGTGTTTATAACTTCGGTGGGACTGGACCAGTACTGCTGCTTGCGCATGCTACGGGATTCAACGCACGTGCGTACAGCAAATTAGCTTCTCAGCTGATCGATACATTCACCGTTATCGGCATAGACGCAGAAGGCCATGGTGGCTCCGACGTAACACCGGATGGAAACAAGTGGTCAAACTATCCCCAACATATCGCACATTATCTCGAGACTCAAAGTCTTAGGCAGGTTTACGGATTTGGTCACTCGTATGGAGGTGCAGCCCTCCTCCAGATAGCAGCTCAACATCCAAACGCATTAGAAACTCTTGTGGCATTCGAGCCCGTGGTTTTTCCGGGACATCCAACCACCGAACCAAATTTCTCCAGCCCCATTACCCAGCTCACTCTCAAGCGCCAATTCATCTTCGAAAGCCGAGAACAGGCAATTGCAAACTTCGAATCAAAACCTCCGATGAGCTACTTCTCTTCCGGAGTCGTGGCAGATTACGTAAGTGGGGGGACGTTCATCAACGCCAATGGCTTAGTGGAACTTTCGTGTGAAAGGAGTTTTGAGGCATCAATCTACGCCCATGCACAAATGGCGGGGGTTGAGGCGATGTTGCCAAAAATCAAAGGCCGCGTGACCTATCTATACGGTGAAAAAAGCAAGGATTTCTCCCTTGATTTTTTTAGCGAGATTGAGAAAAAAACGCCAAGTTCGACTTTGCAAAGTATCGAATCCGTCGGTCATTTCGGTCCATTCGAGGACCCCGTTCGAATTGGCGACATCATAAGGAAGTCGCTTACGGCAAATGGCCAACACTGACCAACTACCTATTTTCAGATTTTTCTAAGCAAAATGGCTCTAACCTGCCGAATTCCTTGCTTTATGGTCTATTTTGTCGTTATGAACGTTGCCATTTTGCACACGGAATTGTCGTATCCAACAATTCCGTGTCGCAAGGGACGCAACTTCGATCTCTAATGAATGAAACGAGAGGGTCAAGTGGATTCGGACTCCAATTCTTACCGCCGGGAATCTGTGGAGGAGCAACTCTCGCGAATGCGAATAGTGCGCAAGGGCTACTCCGCTGATGAAGTACGTTCAGCGCTGCAGTCTCTTTACGCTACGCAGATGCGCGCGAACGAAACAATAGCCGAGCTCAAGTCCAAAGTCGCAGAGCTCTCTTCCCGCCCTCAGGTCACTCCGGCCTCCGAGCTGAACGAGGCAACTGTGGCTAAGCTCCTCGGAGACCAAGCTGCATCCATACTCTCGACATCCGTCGCAGCGAGCCAAGCCATCAAGGAGCGAGCCGAACGCGAGAGCAAGGAACTTACAGATAATGCTCGAAAGATTCACAACGACGCAACTAATGCGGCGAACGAGCTAATTCAATCCACTAACGAAAACGTAGCTGCGATAATTACTAGGGCGCAGAGCGACTCGCGAGCGATAATTGAAGCGGCGGAGGCGACCGCTGCTGAGAGACTTGCCGCTCAAGAGCAGACTGGGAAAGAGGTTATTGATCGCGCAAATCAGGTTGCGACCGAAACCGTTTCCAACGCCCAGAGAAATGCTGAAAAGATTCTCCTAGAGGCTCAGCGCGAATCCACCACGATGATCTCATCTGCTCGCGAAACACGCACCGAGATTCTCGCTGATCTAAGGATGCGCGCTGACGAAGTTAGGGGTCACATTGACACCCTAACTAGAACGCGAGGATGGTTCCTAGAGCTGCTCCAAGATGCTCAGCGGCGCGTATCCAACGTTGAATCAGCTCTAGCCGTATCAATAAACTCCAACCTACACGCACTCGAGAGTTCGGTCGAAGCGCTAAACCTTTCGACGATTGAAGCGCGAGGTTCCATGACATCTGAAACTGTAGCGCCCCAAGAAATTGAGGCTTCGCAGGACACAGAGTATGAATCAGAGGAAGACCTCGAAGTATTGTCATCGGAGATTGCCGAGAGCGATTCGAACAGCCAAATAAGCGAAGTGGATGCAGCGGAGGAAGAGGCGGAGGAGACAATAGTATCCGCAGACGAGGCTACATCCTCTGACACGAGCGCAATCATTGGCGCAGATGGTGTACCTTCTGAAACTACCCCAGACGCTCAACCGAATGGGCCAACTGACGCAAAACCGAAGTCACCAAGGACACGGTCCAAAGCTGCTCAAGAGTCCGCGGTAGAGGCGCCGAAGGCTAAGCCAGCCCGCACTGCGCCGTCAGCTACGACCTCCCGCAGAAGTCCGAGAACTTCGCGCAGTCCAAAGGATGAAACACCGGAAAACTAGCCTACTCAAGAATGCATTTTCGTACATTTGAAATAGCGACCGAGACATCGGTCGCTATTTTGTTTCAAATATTGCCCGCGTAGCCACATTATTTCTAATGAGCTATACCCTTTAACAGAAAGTAAATTATGTATAAAGAGTTTGTTCGTTATGGGTTTGCAAGTTCCAGGGTCAATTACAGCATCAAAGGTCAACTCATTTAAGGAGTGCGGGCTGGCTTTTCGACTATCCGTAATCGAAAAAATTCCACAGCCTCCTACTGTTTGGACGATACGGGGGACCCTGACTCATCTAGCCCTCGAACGCTTTTACTTCAAATACAAACCCGCAGATCGGACCCGAGACTTAGCAGTTGAGATAGTCGATCAAGTTTGGAATGAACTCGACGAAGAGCACGAACTTGGCCGCCTTCTATTTTGTGAAGACCCAATTTGCCAGCCAAAAATCCTTCTCAACGAGACGAAGCAACTCGTACTTGCCGATTTCGATGCGGAAGATCCATCCTCTATAACCGCAATCGGAACCGAACTTCGGCTAGAAACAAAGCTGGGTGACACGATTCTCAGAGGAGTAATCGATCGTTTAGATCTCAATAGTGACGGGTCGCTTACTGTGACTGATTACAAGACGGGAAGACTTCCGGACCGCGCTCAAGAAAACGAAAGACTTGCTGGTGTAATGTTCTATGCACTTCTCTGCGAGAAGGTACTAGGCGTACGCCCAAAGTCAGTTCAGTTGGTTTATTTGCGCGAAGCAACCTGCATCGTTACCGAGCCAACCGACTCAATGATGAAGGGACTAGAGAATCGCACCGAAGCAATCTGGAAGGCGGTTTGTAACGCGTGCGCAAAAGAGGATTTCCGTCCTAGGCCATCAAAGATCTGCAAGTTCTGTGCCTATCAGGAGTTATGCCCCGCGCAAGGCGGTTCGCTCGACCATCTTGATGAATTTCGAGAGCTGCACGGGGTTCATAACAAACGCTCCTGTTAGTATCATCGATGACCATGAAGATACAGATTGACAAATACTTCGAACCGTTCGATGAGCACTTTGACAAATACTTCGAACCACTAAGAGGAAACTCCAAAGCGAACCACGTCTTCTATGGAGCATCGACTCTGGCAGATCACTCGATAATCTGGTTTATTTTAGCCTCACTACGCGGGCTGAGGCGTGGCGGCACTCCATATGCAACTAGAGCGTCAATTGCTCTACTCGCCGAATCCTTTATTATCAACATCGGTGTTAAGTCGCTCTTCATGAGGACTCGACCGACTTGGGATGGCGACCGACCGCTCGCAATAAGGCAACCATTAACAAGTTCATTTCCTTCAGGCCACTCCTCTGCAGCGGCGACTGCCTTTGTCCTTCTTAGCGAAGGTGACCGACTTTGGCCTATTTATTTGATAATCGCACTGATAGTTGCTCCTTCGCGAGTGCATGTTCGAATGCACCACGCGTCAGATGTGGTGGCCGGTACGATCATTGGCACACTCTTCGGTTTTGCGGTAAAGCGGATCTTTCCTATCAAGAAGATAAATAAGTAGACAGGTGGATTGAATATGGCGGTCGAAGTAACAGGTGGCGGCGTCATCTTCCAAGGATCTGGCGATGAAACTAAGGTATGTCTCATCCATAGAGGTGCGTACGACGATTGGACACTACCCAAAGGTCACATTGATCCCGGCGAAACAGTAGAAGAGTGTGCTCTAAGAGAGGTCTTAGAGGAGACTGGCTACGAATGTATCATCGTCGATCCGTCATACTTGACCACCGAACGCCTGCTGTCATCTGGAGCCACCAAGATTACTCACTACTTCGTTATGACTGTTATCCGCGGATCTTTCGTTGCCAACGAAGAGTGTGACGCTATTGACTGGCAATCCATCGACGGCGCCCTTGCTGTATTAACATACGAAAACGATAGAGACGTGCTGCGGGCGCTATTTGAAACTTATAGGAATATCACGCTCCGTCGAGGTGATGTGTAAGTTATGGAAAAGAAGAAGAGTTTCTCAATTAATTTCGACTATCGATGCCCATTTGCCCGAAACCTGAACGAGCACCTCGTCACTGCATTGAAAAACGGGGCCGAGTACGATGTCGAGTTCGTGCCTTTCAACCTATCTCAAGTTCACGTGGAAGACGGTGAAAGATCGATTTGGGAAGATCCTTCGAGAGAAGTCGACCTAATCGCCAACGAAGTCGGCTACATCGTATCGAAACTGTACCCCGAAAAGTTTCTAGACGTCCATATTGGCCTCTTTGCACTCAGACACGAAATGGGCAAGGGTATGAAACGATTTGAGGAGATGGAAGAACTTCTCAATGAAAATGGCGTCGACGCAACGAAGGTACGTGAAGTACTTGAGTCAAAGGTATATCGAGACGAAACTAGAGAACTTCACCGCCACCAGAGCGAAGACCTTGACGTATTCGGAGTACCAACTCTCTTTGATAACGACAAAGCGGCATTCGTGAGAATCCTTGACAGGCCGAAGACACCCGCTGGATCCGTTTCGGTGATTGATAGAGTCGTTGACCATGTCTTTTCTCACTCTGAGCTAAACGAGATAAAGCACACTCGGGTCGCTAGATAGTCTCTAGCCTCCCATAGTTCATCGATTTTCTTGTAACTCCCATCAACTCTGTCATTAGAGTTGATGAACTATGGAGATAGAAAATAAAAGAGTATTAATTACGGGTGCTGCTTCAGGAATTGGCAGGGCGCTTGCTCAAAGTGTCTCGTTGCGAGATCCGAGGGCTATTGTTCTCGTTGACAAAAATAAATCTGGCTTGGAAGAGACTAAAGCCGCCCTGAACAAGGGCGGCTTTACAATTGAGCTGGAAGTGTGCGACCTTGGCGACGTAGAAGCAATCGCAAAACTTGCGAATGATGTTCTCGCCAAAATCGACTGCGTCGATGTCCTTTTTGCGAATGCGGGAATCTCGCGAACCGGAGACCTGGAAACATCAGAAGAAGACTGGGCTGATTCTTTCAACATCAACGTTATGTCTCAAGTACGCCTAGCTCGTCATTTTGTACCCAAAATGATTGAAGCGGGCGGCGGATACATCGTAAATACTGCATCGGCAGCAGGGCTTCTAACTAGCCTTGGTGCCCTTTCGTACGCAGTCACCAAACATGGTTCCGTAGCTTTTTCCGAGTGGCTCGCGATCAATCACGCACAAGACAACATTCGAGTCAGCGTCTTATGCCCAATGGGAGTACGAACTAACATGCTCTTTCCAGAAGAAAGATCACTTGCTTCAGAGGAGAATCTCGCACATCGTTCGGTTGTTGAATCTGGAACAGTCAAGGAGGCCGACGAAGTTGCTGAGTTCGTAATGGAAAAGATCGGGGCAGAGGAGTTTTTGATTCTCCCCCACCCCGAAGTTGCTGACTTCTACTCATTTCGAGCCAACGCGACCAGCAAGTGGATTCGATCTATGGCTAAGTATCAGCAGTCTCTAATCAGCTAGTTGCCGTGCTAGGTCTAAACCAACGTCTTCGCTACGATCAGCTCCAAACCTGTCCCGAGACTCTGGAGCTTTTCGGTAGGAAGTCGTACTACCCGAATGACCATTTGACTTGAATTGCGAAGTTACCTTTACGAGCATTTCAAGGACCGTTTCAAGTTCATTCGATGCCATTGACGCGCTCACAGCGCCCCTAGCCGTCTCGGCTGCAGCACGTGAAACTTCTGGTACGGTCTCGGCGATCTCACTAGATCCACGAGCTGCCTCTTGGGCGATGCGACCAATTTCATTCGTAGTTGCACTTTGCTCTTCAACCGCACTTGCAATTGCGGATTCAAGGTCGTTGATGTGTGCAATTACAGATGAGATCTCAGATATGGCATCGACAGCTGCACGAGTATCAGATTGAATCGCTTCAATCTTTCTTGCTATGTCTTCTGTGGCATGGGCCGTATCCTTAGCAAGCTCTTTCACTTCGCTGGCTACGACCGCGAAGCCTTTACCTGCTTCACCTGCTCTTGCCGCCTCAATCGTCGCATTTAGTGCGAGCAGGTTGGTCTGTTCTGCGATCTGAGTAATCGTCTTTATAACCTCTCCGATCTCGAGTGACGACTGGCCGAGGCGCTCAACGGTTGTTGAAGTGGACGAAGCGATCTTCACTGCTCCTGCGGCCACTTCAGCCGCCTGCGATGCATTACGAGCGATCTCTTGAATCGATACCCTCATCTCTTCGGTCGCTGCAGAAACCGATCCAACTGAGGCCGTGACGTTTTCGGTGAGAGTAGTTACTATGGCGGATTGGGTCGAGGTTTGCTCCGCCGAGGCTCCAATTGCATTCGAGACGTCCTTCAAGCCTGTCACCTGATCACCGATAGATGTAACCGAGCTAGAGACATTCTGAACGATGGTACTTATCTTGTCGCGAAAGCGATTGAAGTAGCGAGCAATATCTCCTATTTCGTCGTTTCGCGACTCGTCTAAAGATACTGACAGATCTCCGTCTCCGCTCGAAAGCCCCTGCAAAGTTGCAGAGAGCTCGTGAAGAGGCTGCATGATGATTTTACGGTAACCAAGGTAGAGAATGGCGAGAAGAATCGTTGTCAGAAGAGCTTGACCAAGAACCAGCATGACGTTCAACGACTGCTTCGAAACCATCGATGCAATTGCGTTATCAGCGAGCTTTGTTGAGATCTGATCCGCCGATACCATAGCCGGCATAATGTCGTTCGACGGAACCAAGTTCCCTAACGTCTGTATCGTTGCCGCCTTCACGTAGTTTCCGGCGAGTGTCTCATGGTACACCTGCTGGGCAAAGACATTGTAACCGTTCAAGTCACGTTGTATACGGTTTAGTTGAGTTGTCAAAGCTGGAGTCGTTGACAGCGACACAGCTATGTGAAGTTCCGACGTCAGAAGGTCACGAGCTGCGAATGCTTGGCTGAAGGTGGTGGTTACAAGGGGTGTAGTCTTGTGAGCCGTCACTGCGACCAGAGGAGCCATGTTCATCTGATCGTCGTAGTTATAGAAATCTCTTTGGAGCGCTAAAACGTTATGAGCAAGCTTTTGATTCAAGCTTTTATACGTGTTGAGAGAGTGCGAAGTAGAAGTTGATTCAAAAAGAACCAACAACCCTGCCACAAGGCTAAAGGCTACTACAAAACCTAGCCCTGCCCTCACTTTTGAATCTATCGTCCTTGATAGTTTTTTTACAAATGACATCGCCAAACCCCGATTGTCCTTCTGCTAAATGCCCGATCGTATAGCACTGCCCCCGCAACGCTATCTCTTTCACCTTCGGCAATCGCCGATCGACTCATAAGCAATTAATAGAAAAAAATGAAAAGAATTGCACCTAATTTGTTTTAAGTCGGGAAGGGCAATGGTTAGAAAAGTCTCACGAGCTCCTCACCATTGTCGCGGCGATTCAAACGAAGATATTGAGCGAGAGTCACCGCGAAGACATCGGAGGATCAGTTGAAAATTTCAAATCCAGTAAAGGCGCTCATTGCTACCGGCGGAGGTCTAGGCGCCATACTCGCGCTTCATCAAGCGCAAACCTCTTTTACCACTACTAATACGTCGTCGACCAAGGCGGTCAATCCAATAGCTACTCAACAGAAAGAGGTAACCGCGCTCCAAAGCGCGATCACCTCGTTGACAAATCAGGACAAACAAGTCCAAAGCCAGCTCGCACAGACGCAAAGCCAACTAACCCAAAAACAGAGTGAGCTCCAGAGCGCTACCCAGAGCGTGATCGACGAACAGAATCAGGCGCGTCAGGCAGCCGCAGCGGCAGCGGCAGCCGCTGCCAATTCTCTTAGGCAAGTGGCTGCGGCATCATCTACTCCTCCAACAACGTCGGCGCCGACGACATCAACTTCGGCAATAAGTAGCGTCGTCTCTGCTCAAACTACAATCACACCCCCAGCTCCATCCACGACCACCCGCGCCTCGGCCGTTCACTCCTCCGGAGATGACTCAAGTAGCGGTGGAGACGACTGAAGTCGGTAAAAAAATTGGATGAAAAGCTAAGAAAGAAAAAAATCAGTAAGGCAAAGACTACGGCAAGAAAAATTGCACCTGTCGTAGTCCTCATTCCGAGCGTTGGCGCACTAACAAATTACGCCGTGGCATACGTATCTGCGCCTAGCCATCTCTATCCGCTACTTCAAAGTGCAGACGCCAAGGCGAAGGCGAAGCAAGAGTCGCAGACTTCGCAGGCGATTAATCAACTCGCTCAATCTATCAACAAGAGTGCCAGTCAACTTGCATCGCTCTCAAGTCAAAGTGCTGCAAATCAAAGTGCTGTTGGATCCATCTCAAATGGAATAAATAACATTCGAAATACGCCAGTTCCAACTCTTGGACCACTCGCTACACCTCCGACTGCCCAATCATCAGGTTCTTCGTCTGGTGCACAAAGCCAGGCACAAGCTCCTCAAAGTGCGCCTGCGCCCCGAAGCTCCGCACCGGCAGCCGCACAAGCCGCTTCGCCGCCACCAGTCGTAACCGCTGCCCCACCGATCCAACTTCCAGCAGCGACCACCCGACCAAGCCAGCTCGGATAACCTATGTCAAAATCACCAATTGCCTTCACCATTAAAAAAATGGGGACAGCATTCAACTTCACTATCCACAGCAACAATTATCAAGATGAGTGGATCGAAGAGATCGAATCTTTGATTGAGAAGCTCGAACAGTCCTGGAGTCGATTTCGAACGAATTCAGAACTAGCCCTATTGAATCAGAACAGGTACTTAAAGTCGCCAAGCGAATACTTTATCAAGGCACTCGATGCCGCTATAAAGGCACAGTTAGAAACTCACGGCCTCTTCGAACCACGGATTTTGGACGCGCTCGAGACCCTAGGTTACGATCGATCCTTCGAAAAGATCCAACCGCACATCCAAACCACCGATACCCATTCCTCAACAGATTTACCTGCCATACAAGGCGATATCGCAATCTCAAATGAGCAAATCTCTATACGATCCAATTCGCGACTTGACTTTGGCGGAATTGGAAAGTGCCTAGCGCTAGAGGAAGTCTCGGATTGGATCATGAGACACGACCGGGACTCTACGTTTCTTATGGAAGCGGGGGGCGACATCGTTGGAAGGTCATCCTTGGATCTGCCTTGTTGGTACGTAGCAATCGAAGATCCAAATACAAACCAACCACTTTCGTTCTGGATTCGCATTGCAAATAGCGCCATCGCCACATCTTCGCCATCGATTCGTAACTGGAAAAACGGAGAGGCGACCAAGCATCACTTAATCGATCCCAAGACCATGGATAGCTCCCAATCAGACCTTGCCTCCGTTACGGTTGTTGGAGATGTTGCTTCTACATGCGAAGTATGGTCAAAATCGCTGTTTCTAATGGGGAAAGAGGCCGCTATTGGCTTCGCCCAAGACAATAAGATCGCTGCCGTCTTTATCGACCGTAAAAGCAATATAGCCACGTCACCTGCGTTCGATCGGTATATCGAGGTACGGGGCGAGAGCTCCTCTATCGCAAATAAAGCTGACCATTTGGATCTCTCTTCGCCCATGTCCAGCTTTATCTTTGTCCACTTTGTTCATTAGGATTGGAGAAAAAGTGGGATCAACCATGAAGGAACAGACTAAATTTTCCGAAATAAAGGCTACGGATCTCGGTCCAGAGGCAGAAGATGCTCCGTCGATTCTCTTTGCGATCGTCGTTGGCGCCGCCTCTGTACTTGGAGGGTTTTTCCTAGTAGATTGGCTATCTAAGTCGAGCAAGCCTCAAATCGCTCCTTGGGTTATTTCGAGAGGAACGGGTCTCGCGCTAGTTTTAGTTTCGTCGTTGCTCGTGATCATCGGACTTTGGATGGTGCACCCAAAGCGCAACAAAAGAAAGTCCTTTCCTCACATAATTACCTTGAATAGCGCCCACAAGACACTCGCCGCCATTGGAGCAGTCCTTCTATTTCTCCACGTTGCCTCAATCGTGGCAGATTCATTCGCAAATGTCGGCCTTCTAGGTGCCTTCGTGCCTTTGAAGAGCAAGTTCAAACCTTTACCTGTAGCGTTGGGAACAGTTTCCTTGTATGCGATGGTTGCAATTGGCCTCACCGCTTGGATGAAAGTTAGATTCGAGCACTTCAACTGGAAGACAATCCACAGATTTGCCCTCTTCGTGTACCTCATAGTTATGATCCACGGAATTACGACCGGTTCCGATACGGTCTTCCTTGGCGCGATATACGTCGTTTCACTGGTCGTAGTTGCCCTACTCGCAATTACGCGTTACATCTTTGACCATCCACGAAAGAAGGAAGACGATGGCGCTAGCCGCGCAGGAACGAAGCGGTCTCTTCAGGCGTAACGTCTATCATCGACTCGTTGTATAGCCGTTCGAAGTAGGTAACATCTGATCTATAGGTAGCTGCGGGATTGGAACGAGCAACAATTCGTAAGATTACATTTCCACCAACTTCTTTAGCGTCGCCGGAACCCGTCATAGCAA
The DNA here is from genome assembly GCA_021826315.1 of Actinomycetes bacterium. Lineage (GTDB taxonomy): Bacteria > Actinomycetota > Acidimicrobiia > Acidimicrobiales > Acidimicrobiaceae > Acidithrix. The sequence continues at coordinate 45,865 of JAKAZZ010000014.1, read as the reverse complement.
AGTTAAAACTCTGAAGATTTAGTGCCACATAGCCCTTGATCACAAACGCCAAAGCGCGAGCAAAGTCTGCCACTTGCGAATCGTCTAAATCAACAATGTCCCCTTCGATCCTCGACACGATCCAAACTTCGCGAAATCCAACTGGCGCGAAGGGCGTGATGATCGATACAGAACCCCATTCCCCCACAAATCGAACCTTCAAGTCACTTTCGGCCTCCACAAGGGCCCCCAAGAGCCCCCTTCCCGTTTCCGCCTTGAACTGCGCCATCTCATCGATTAGGTGGCCTTGTGAAGAGAGCGGGAGGTAATCGTGCGATGACTGAACGTGAGGATGCAGGAGCGAACTTCCTGAAGGTGGCAGGTAATTAGCGTTGATTGACGAGTATCTTGCATCCGGGTCAAAGGTACGAACTGCTTTGGCGTGGTCAACCATTCCAGTCAAAAGATCTCCCACCAATTCGGAGTCCATCTCCTCCATGGCGACGAAGTGCTTGGTTCGGTCATAAACTCCCACAGCCGAATAGGTCGAGTAGCTCAAAATATTTGGAACGACGATCGATCTACCCCTCATGATCTTGCCTTCTGCCACAATTTCCGCGGGGAATGGATAGGTCACGTAGTCAATCTTGTCAGGGCAAAATGGGCAAAAGCCAGGAGCGGTAATGATCGGTGTCAAGTCTGTTGCCTCTTCAGGTTGCAGCTTAGATCCAAGAACAAATCGCGTTTGACCACCAAAGATTGGATCTCGTCGAATTACAAGGGGAACCTCATGAAAACGTCCTCCGTCAGCAAGATTCGGTACCTTGCCAACGGTTTGAGCCTCAAAAAACCCGATTCCGCTCCTTGAAAATTCAGAGACTAAGACCTTGTCCTCAGCGCTCAATGTACACCCCTCGTTGATTGCAATGACGTTCGCTTCAATAAACCCTATCGCATTTGCAAATATCAACGATGGACGATTACTCAACACAAATTTAACTTTCCACAAATTCCACCAAAAAGTTGGATATAAGCGCTAAAGCGAAATAAATTTATGGGTATGCCATTGGGCCAGATAAAAGATGCATCAAAACTAAGAAGGCTCGTTGACGCTGTGCTCGTTGTGGAACGCGATCTTTCGTTGCGTGTCGTCCTAGAGACGATCGTCAAAGAGGCTGCCTCGCTTGTAAACGCGCAATATGGAGCCTTGGGCGTGATAGATCCAAGCGGTACTTACTTGGTAGATTTCATCGTTACCGGTCTTTCTGCCGATGAAATACAGTCAATCGGAGAACTTCCAAAGGGCCATGGATTACTTGGGACGCTCATCACTACCTCGGAGCCTTTGATTATAGATTCAATAGAGGCAAGCCCCCTAAAGTTCGGATTTCCAGCCAATCACCCCCAAATGTCAACTTTCCTAGGTGTTCCTATTACCGTAGGCGAGAGGGTCTTTGGAAATCTTTACCTTACCGATAAATTGTCAAATGATGGATTCGACCACGAAGATCAAATCCTGGTCGATTACCTAGCGCGAGCAGCAGGAATTGCAATAGAAAACGCCAGATTGCATGCAACTGTTGCGGAATTTGCCTTGAAGGCGGACAGAGAGAGAATCGCACGAGAGTTACATGACGAGATAATTCAACGCCTTTTCGCAATTGGCCTTTCACTACAGGCAACGATGCGATCGATCGAAGAAGACTCAGTTTTTGCAAGCGTTCAAAATGCGATCGATGATATTGATGAAGCCATAAAGAAGATTCGGGCTACCATTTTCGCCCTTGAAACTTCGAAGAGCCGAATGCCAAGCTCATTCAGGTCGTCCGTCATGGCCCTCCTCAAAGAACTCCATCCCGTACTTGGATTCGAACCGTCAGTATCGTTCACCGGGCCAATAGACACCCTCGTAGGAAATAAGGTTGCCACAAATGGTCTCTCGGTGATCCGCGAAGCAATCTCCAACGTTGCAAAACATGCCCGGGCCTCCAAGGTAGACATATCCATAGAGGCCGGAAGTTCACTTACGATAATCGTCGATGATAACGGAGTTGGCTACCATCCAAGCAATAGCGACACTTCCAAGGGAGTAAAAAATCTCTCCCAGCGCGCCAGCGAACTTGGTGGATCCGTTGAAATTGGAAAGTCGACCAAGCTACGCGGCGCCCGACTTCTTTTTAGCGTTCCTCTGAACAGGTAATCCAACCGAGGATCGAAGAATCAAAGATAAAATCTAGAGCTAATTCTCGCTCGATGAATAAGGCGAACTTTTGACCAAAATCCAATCCTTGCGCGATCGCGACACCACTTTCGACATAAGTGCTGGTCTCGAACTTCTACGCCTTCCTGAACGGTTTAAAGGCACCTCGTTTGGGAGCTATATACCCAATCCCAATTACCCTTCACAAGAATTGGCACTAAAAAAGTCAATCGAGTTCGTCACCTCTATCGAGAAGGAGAGTTCGCGATCTCCGCTTAGACGACGATTTAGTAGTGACAAAAGAGCTAGTGCTAGGGGCATTTATCTTGATGGCGGCTTTGGAGTGGGCAAAAGCCACCTCTTGAGCTCGATCTACGAGAGAGCTCCTGAGCCGAAGGCGTTTGCTAGCTTTATCGACCTTGTGAACGTCGTCGGTGCATTCGGATTCGAGCGTGCCTATGAAACGATCAGAGGCTTAAACCTTATTTGCATCGACGAATTCGAGCTCGACGATCCGGCCGAAACGGTACTCATTGCTAACTTACTGAACCGTGCCAGACGCGATGGCCTCTTCATCGCCGCGACGTCCAATACTCTCCCCGAAAAGCTAGGTGATGGACGCTTTGCAGCCCAAGATTTTTTGAGAGAGATTCAAAGTCTTCGAGACGCATTCGAGGTAATAACGATCGATGGACCCGATTACCGTGCAACCAACTTTTCGACACAGATCGACGCGATGGATTCAACGGTACTTTTGGAAAAGATAACGAGTGTTAGTACCTTAGTAACAACCCTTGATCCCCTTGAGAAGTTACTTGGCCACCTCACAAAGGCGCATCCCATCATGTTCAAACGCATGATCGAGCCCTTCGATGCGATCATTGCAAGCGATGGGTGGACGATCGATTCAATAAGCAATGGCCTTCGTCTGGTAGTGTTTATTGATAGATGCTACGAAAGCATGACGCCCTTCGTCATAGGAGAGATCACCCTAAGCGATCTGTTTAGCGAACAGCTAATGGCGAGTGGTTACAGAAAAAAGTTTGGAAGAGCCATTTCGCGACTCATTCAAATGAGATATGAGATCGGATCAGCAATCGATGGAATTCGACAATAGTGGGCCAGATGCAAAGCAAATCGAACAGCTAATACCTAACCTCTTCGATCTTTACTCCAACACCGAAGTTCACCTTTGGCGAAGCAACATGGTTACAACAATCAATGGGGCGATAAGTTACGAGGGCAAATCGGCGCCTTTATCTAATTCAATCGATCGCCTGGCCTTCAAAGTACAACGTTCGCTCGCTTCTGCTGTAGTAGCCGGTGCTAAAAACGTAGTCGCAGAAGGTTACTTTTCCCCTTTGCAAAGGCCCATTCCCATTGACAACTTTGGCCATCCCATCGAACGAAACCCTAACCTCGTAGTCATTACGAATGGCAAAACGTCGTTGTTAGATTCCGCACTTGTCAAAGAATCGAAGGCACCGTTCACAATAATCACATCGACCGGTGGCATCGGAGCAGTAACCACCGAAATGGAATCGGCTCAAGTTGAAGTGGAGATCATATCCTGCGGCGACGATCGGGTTGACTTCAATCGCGCACGATCGATAATCGACGAAAGATTTTCCGGGACGAAGCTCGTCGAAGGCGGACCGTCAATAGTGACCGGCATGCAGCGCTCAGGGGTGCTCGATCAATTTGCCGTCACGATTACCCCTAAGATGTCAGCCGCAACTCCCCCATTTGTCGGCGATACTGAAACAACTTTATCCAACTTGACGTTGTACAGGTACCTCGTAGCGTTCGAAACACTACTCCTCCTTTACAAGCTGAATTAGGGTCAGGTCAATATGGTAACGATAAAACTTTCAAGGCGCAAGAGACCGGCGCCTCGTGAAGAAGTAGTCAAGCGAATTCAAGAATTCGCAGAAGTGCACAACAATTCTCTATCACTTGACGCATACACCATGACTCTTTCATGGACCGATGGACCGTCTCTTGAAGAGGTATACGACACCGCTATAGCCGATACAAATTGGGAGTTAAGAGAGAAGGTTGATGGCATCAACGTCGGCAACGACGACGGTATAGTTTACGCCTCGAGGTCGCTTTCAATTGTTGCTCAAGCAATAGCGGTAGTTCGCTTTGCAGGAGCCAAATCTCGCCCACTTAATATCTCAGATCCCAAGGATCGAGAGTTCTACACGACCCTCCTGCGAGAGAGTGTACTCAACGGCAAGTGGCAGATGGCCGAGCTTATGGCAAAGTATCTCGTTGAACTTACTGATGAGCCCAAAGACGATACGGCTATAGCTAATAAATTCATAGAGGTTGGATATGAAAAGCTTTGGAACCGAGCCTTCACCGAGATGAACTAGGCTCACCTAGCGCCTTTTTCCTACTTCGCACTTCCTAGCTTGATCGCTTCAGACAAGGGATCGATTCCGAAAGGAAGTATTGCCAAAGCAGCCACGTTGACACCGTTTTCTTGATATCGCTCGATGTGGCGCTTGCACTCTTGCGTGGTTCCACCTACGATGAGCTCATCGACCACCTCTTCAGGGATGGCCGCAACTGCACCTTTCCTGTCCCCGCTAGCCCAGAGTGTCCACATCTGCTCCAACTTCTCACTTCGTCCGAGCCAAATATGAAAGTCCCTGTAGACTCCAACGTTTAAATACGAAGCGATCAAACGTCGCCCCGATTCGAGGAATTTCTCCCTCTCAACATTCGGAGCTACGAAGATTCTGGCGACTATCTCTTTTCCGTCGCCAACGATCGGTACAACTCGCGAAACGTCGTCAGCCGATAACCAATTCAGGATTGCACCATCCCCCTCGCTTCCGGCGAGTTTCAACATTCTTTCCCGAAGAGCGGCTAGCAAGATCTTGGGTGGAGTTTCAGGGGGAGACGCCAATCTGAAACCGTTGATAGAAAAAGTATCGTAGGATCGGTCGATCTTTTGCCCATCGAGAGCCTCGCGAAGAAAGCGAAGAACGTCACGACTTCGAGAGAATGGCTTTTCAAACTCAACCGCGTTCCACTTTGAGACAATTACATCACTACTAGAACCAATCCCAATCGAGAACCGCCCAGGAGCAAGCGATGCTAACGCAGCCACGGAAAGCGCCAAGGTAGCCGGACCTCGGGTAAACGCGGGGACTATAGCAGTTCCTAAATTGAGTGTCGGCTGCCATTCATTTGCTAGAACCAGAGGAGTAAATGCATCATATTGTGCTACCTCACTACTCCAAACGTCACTGTAACCGCTGTCCACCAGAGATTGAATGGCGCCTTTTTGCTCCCCTAAACCAATTGTGTCAAAGGGTATTGTCATTCCTAAACGTGATTTCACGCCTCTGATGCTACTTGGTAGTTACGGTCAAATTTCGTCTAAATCCAACTTCTAATCAACAGCTATCGAAGGAATTGGGACCATTGAACCATCGGATTGAATATATGCGAGAGCATCTACCGCCGACGACGATGATTGAAGCTCGAAAAGGTTGGGGAAACCTGTCGAATTATCGGTTGGAAGAACTGAAAATGAGCTGCTACCGGCACCTAAGGTAACTCCGGCGACTGAGTCGATTCCGGTATCGGTCGCAAGGGGGATTCTTCCGTTGACGAAAAGCTTGGAAAGAAGCGCCGTCGCACTTCTTTTATTCGGCTGATAGCTCACCGCAACCTGCTTGTATGTCGACGTAAATGGCGGCGAGGTAAGGACCGACACCCAGCGATGCCAGTAGGTCCCAACCCCACTTATCATCGAAAATCCGAGGAGAGGACCTAGGGTCGAGCCGATCAATTCGATCGATGAAGCAATTTGAGAATTCGACTTCAAAGAAAGCGAGAAGAACGAACCGACTGGCACTCCGGGTGCCGCCTTTAGCGGAACCGATATCGTACTATAAGCTGGGATCTGCTCTCGAAACGAGGTCGAAATTCGATTCGATCGTCGAGTTGACGAACTCAAGTCTGTCACTCTAACAGCGACAGTAGCATCCGCATTGGTGACGTTGATCAAATGCAAAATTGCACTCTGATTAGCAGTTTGCGTCAGAAGCGGGAAGAGGGTCTCTGAGAAGGTCTCTGGTGACGCAAGTATGAAGCTAGTTCCTGTCGAGCGGGAGTCACTCCTTACCTCTACCCCTCCACTCAAAACTCGTCCGATACGGGTAGATACGGTTGCACCGATGGTGCTCGTACTCTGAAACCAGTCGGAGAGCTTTACCGACATAGTCTGGTGTGCGGCTAGAACTACTGCTTGTAGAGGCCCTGGGGCGCTAGGGCCACTCGGAGTCATAAAGGTAACATCCACAATTGCGTCAGAGGAGAAGGGGTTGAACACCTGTAGATAGCCGTCTGAATTGCCCTCGGTCGAAAAACCTTGGAGAATCCAATTGGGACCGGGGCTCGGGTGGCAAAAAGTCTCCGTACCTCCAAATGATCCCGAGAGTCGAGCCATTACCAAGTCGGCGCCTCCAGTAAAAAAGGCAGTGACTCCAATCGAGGCTTTAGCCAAGAGCTTTTCGGTGAAGCTCTGACTAGACGCACTGGACAGTGACAAGTTGGTCGTGGAAGTATTTCTACCACTTCCATAAGTTTCAACGGAAACGCTTTGACGAAATTTCGACCCATTTATAAGGTATACGTCGACGCTGTCGCCCTTCAAAAGGTCACTTGGAGGAAGTACACAATACCACGTTGAAGAATCTGCCGCGACTGGAGAAACCGAAAGAGAGGGTACAAAGTGCGTCTTTAAGACCTGTCGACCACTCACCACGTTGAAGACCGCGGTGGTCACCGCGAGCGCCACAATAAGGACAAAAACGACGATCTCTGGAGCGCGGCGCTTTAGTAAACTCAATTCAATACTCCTGCACGGTTATCTAAAGACCCAACGGACATCACTAGCGCCTAACTTTCAATCTTTCCTGCTGACTACCGGCAATCCCATCGCTGCTGCCAACTTTATCTTCAAGCCTTTCGTCACGTTGAAGCATCAATGAAACACGTATACGCGTTGCAAATCGAGAGACAATGAATCCACGAGCAATGACAAGGTCAAAGAGGGCAAGCCAAAGCATAAGCTCGAAAATCGCCAAAAGCAACGAGGGGAATTGGCTACCTCCACTTGGAAGTTGTGCCTTCGCAAGAACTCTTCCCGTGACCGAATATCCATTCACAGTTGGATCTGTGAGAACTTGGACCAAGTCGCGTTGGCGAGCAAGTGTAAGGGTAATTTTAGCAACCGTTGAATTAAAGCCACTTTGTGGGTAGATGAGATTTCCAATACCAGCTTCGGCCAAGTAAGAACCCAATCTGGTGGTCTCGTATTGAGACGCCCTCGATATTCCACCAGCAACATTCGCGTAGATACCTTGCGAAATGGGTGTGTATATGTTTTCAAACGAAAGTGTAGCTCCATGAGTCACGGCGAAGGCTACATCGTTGTCAAACCACCAACTACCAGTCGGAAGGGCACTCGGAGACCCTATCCACAAAAGGTTGGATGAGTCAAAAGAGGTCTCGCTTATGAACGAGAGAGCGTTCGAATAGCTAGACGACGGCATGCCGAGGCGTCCAGAGGAGATCGGGGCACCAACTCCAAAGGAAGAAATCGCAAGAAGCAAGATTGCCGCCACGCCGCTTACCTGTCGAATACCAAAAGCCTGTTGCGGAAGGTCTCGGTAAAGGCTATCGACAGAATTAGCCAAAGAGTAGGCGACGAAGGCTGCTAGCAGTGGGGAAATAACCGCGAGAGAGACCGGATCGTTTCCCAAAGCTCCGCCGTTAGAAGCGAAGATAAATATTAGGAAAACCGCTACCGAAATAGTCGCAGCAATTGCTCGTTCGAAACGAATTTGACGCGTAACTACGAGGCCCAATGGTACCGTGAGCAAGAGAAGTGGAGCAAAAGAATTGACGACGCCTCCGCTTGAAACTCCAAATGAGAGTAGTGACAACCCCGATAATCCCGTTGGTGGGGTGGCTCCAAAGAGTGAGGCGATAGTGGCGCCGTCGCTTACATACCCTAAGAACCAAGTTAGATTCAGAAGGATCGCTGATAAAAGTATTGCTCCTAGAAAGTAGGTCAAGCCTCCGATTGCCTTTGCGCTGTGATGGCGTGAAAACGCAATGATTATCAGCGACAGAAAGAAGATTCCCGCGATAATGACGAAGGCAGGAGCTATCGATGTAGCCAACGAACACACCAAAGCTCCCCGGAAGAGCTCCTTTGGCCGTAGCGTCTCTGTCTTTCTCAGTTGTTCTAGCGCGTCAAATGAGATGCCCACCAAAAAAGGAGCAAAGGCATATGTAACGAGTCCAAAAAGGGATCCACTAGAGACAACAGACGCCAAGATGCCCGATGCAAAGTATGCAACCATAGCAATGGTTGACGACAGAGGGTTTTTGAATTTCGCACCGAGTCTATATGCACCTACTAGGCCCAGAGCCACGAGGCCAAAGAGGAATAGGTGGTAGAAGAGAGAGGTGCCGCTGAAGAAGAGTGATCCAACCGCGCCGATCCAAAGGTAACCGGATGGAACCGATGTTGGAACAGAAGTTACTCCAGATAAGTTTCCAGCGAAGAAGTCAGAGAGCAAAGATGAGCCGTGGGGGAAGGTGTTGAACTGCCCGAAGTAAGGAATTGCCGAGAAGAGTAGGTGCCGCGCCGCGATAACTAGATAGACCACTACAGCTAGCTGTATGACCCTAGCGAGACGCCTCTGAACGTACCTCGTTGCCAACGACGTTGGGTCTTGCTCTTCATTTTCAAGCGCCGCCTTGTCGAGCAGAGCCATTCCCTCAGCGCGCTTCGATCTCTCTACCTCATAGCGGAGCTGAGCCCTATTGTTCCTTTGGTGCGCAAAGAAAGCGGCAACCCGAGATGAACCTCGCGAGAACTTATTCTTCAAGTCGCGAAACTCTAGAATACGGGATTGGATACCGCTCTCCCACCGATTGTTTTGAGAATTGCGCGAAAACAGTCCGTCCACGAGCGCCCTGAGAATCGCACGTGTAGTTCGCAACCTTCCAGTGACAGCGAAAAAAGAGGCCTCCAATATCGCTATCACGGCCAACTGCAACTTTGACACGCGCCGCGGCCAGCCCGAAAAGTTCGCATTTATAGCTCGAAGTTGATTAACTCGAACGTAGTAGGATCGCTCTGCACGCCTAAGTCGACGCCGAATCGGTCGGTATTTAGATCGAACGTATTCGGGATCAACGCCATTCGCAAGGACTCCCATATGCTTTACTCGCGCATACGAAGAGGCAATTATCCTGGCTCCTGCTAATTGTGCCCTCAGTGAGATTTCAACGTCCTCACCGAATAAGTACATCTCCGAGTCAAGTCCATCGAGTGCTCGAAAGAGGTCAAAGCGAATCATCATTGCAGCACCTGGTGCCGCAAAGACTTCATCGACGATCGCAAATTGGTCTTGATCAACATCGCCAACGTCGATACGACTCCGAATTGCAGCAGTACGATCGATATCGATACCCAGTGATACAACGCGCTCAGGGTAGCGCCATGAAACTATCTTGGGCGTGACGATGCCGGCATTCGTTCTGAGCGCGTCTTCAACCATTACCGAGACCGCGTCTGTGGCAAATTCAACGTCATCATGACAAGGAAGAATAAAATCGGCAGTTGCGATCGAAGCTATTGCTCCATTCACCGCTGCGCTATAACCCACATTCTTATCGTTTCTGACCAAGAGTGCATTGGGTGCAACGTCGGCAACTCTTGGGGAGAGGGAGACCTTAGAACCGTTGTCGACGATCATCAGGGATAGGTTCGGGTAGTCAGATGCCAAAATAGACGTTACCGACTCTTCAAACCAATCGCCCGGATCGTTGGCAACGAGAACTATTACTACTAATGGTGCAATCGCCATATCGAAGTAATAAGGCTAGCCCGAATTAGCGTCGAACCAACTAGGGGTGACTCGAAGTAGTGTTCACTCGTACCTCGTAGCGTTGAGTTACAATTGACCAGAGGTCGTTTAATTAAACCGACTCACAGAAACAAGGAGCTTTAAAGACAAAATGGCAAAGAATGCTTCTGATGAATTAATGGACTTGATCTACACGGGCGTTGGCTTTGCATTATTTAGCTTCCAAAAAGCAATGGTTGCTAGAAACGACATCGAAAAAGAGGCTAGGAGGCTCCTAGGTCTTCTCTCCAATAAGCAATAACCTCGCGTAGCGTATCTTCGATATTGAATTTTGGTTCAAACCCTAACTCGCTGTGAATACGCCTAGAGTCGCCAACCATGCGCATAACTTCAACCGGACGCAGCAATTCTGGGTCTACTGTAGCCTTGACCCTGTCCCCGTCGATCGCGATGAGCATCTGAACTACCTCATCGATCCTTCTACCGACGCCCGACGATATGTTGTAGGTATCGAAAGAAGTGTCAGCGATTGCTAACAACCGATATGCGCGGACAACGTCCCTAACGTCCAAGAAATCACGGGTAGCTCCCAAATTACCTACCGGAATCTCACCCTCGCCGTTCAGACGCGCATCACAAATCCTCTTAGCAATAGCGGACACCAAAAAATTCGCTGATTGATTTGGTCCAATATGGTTGAAAGGACGTGCAACGACACATCTGATTCCAAATGCGCGCCCGTACTGTAGCACGTACGTCTCCGCAGAGGCCTTTGAAGATGCATAGGGGGAAAGTGGCCTAAGTGTCGTCGTTTCGTCGATCGCATCAAGATGGGACTGATTTCCATATACCTCGGACGATGATATGTAGACGACTTTGATGTTCCGGTCAACCAACTCCACGGCACGCAACAGATTCAAAGTTCCGCCGACGTTCACATCGAGGTAGGAGAGGGGGTCGTTCCAGCTGGTTCCAACATGACTCAGCGCCGCTAGATGAAATATAACCTTTGACTCTGTCGATGCGCCAGCGAAATCTCGGACGGCCGTCAAAACGCTTTCGTACTTTGTTACGTCAACGGTCGGATCGAGCGCTGTTGCGTCGACACCATTTTCCGCAAGTTCATTCAAAAGATACGGTCCAACGAAGCCTGACGCACCGGTAACCAATGCCCGCATAATTTAACCTAACCCTCTAAAACTCGTCTGTAAAAATCTAGGTGGGCTATTCCACTTCGCTCCCACGTATAGAGAAGTGATTGCTCTTTGCCGATCACCTTATAATTTCCTTGCTGTATTCCGTAATTACTTACATTTGAAATTGCATCTGCAATTTCACTTACACTCTTTGGATCGACCAGAGCAACGCCATGTACCGCGTACTCTGCCATCGCTGAATCCCGTGACGTAATCAAGGGAGAACCATACGCCAAAGCTTCAAGTCCCGGGAGTCCAAATCCCTCTTCCAGGGAAGGATAGAGGGTACACTTTGCATTTTGGTACAGCGCCGCAAGAGTAACGTCATCAACAAAACCGAGAACTTTAACCTTCGAATTGCTATCCATCGAGGCGAATCGAACCATAAAATCGCCCATGTTCCAACCCTTAAGCCCAACTAAAATTAGGTAGAGCTCAGAACCTGACTGTAGATACGCCTCCACAATTCGTTCAAGGTTCTTTCGCGGTTCAATCGTGCCACAATAAAGTAGGTAGCCCGCGTCTACAGCATTAGCACCTATGACCGCCGTGATATCAAAGTCATCCGGCGGAGTAAATGTTCTTACTCCATGTGGAATAACTTGAAAGAACTGGTTTTGTCCAAACAGCGTCCTGAACCTATCCTCCACAAATTGAGAGGGAAAGATAATCCCATCGGCATGTCTTGCTGCGTAAGAAATCTCTCTCGAAAAAAAGGCCACCTTCGACCTCTCGTGCCATTCGGGGTGTTCTATGAGCGTCGTGTCGTGTACGGTGACAACTACCTTGCCATCAAAACCTCTGGGCATTGTGTAATGAATGCCATGATGAAGTGCGAAACCCTCTTTTCTTAGCACCCTTCCAAGAAAAGCTTTTTCATATGCCAAACGAGCAACCCGATTACGCGGTACTAGCTCTCTCGTGGAGGCGCCGGTTAGGGATTTAATGCGGGACGAATCTCCACTAGCAACGAGTGCCGTTATACCGAAGCCATGGTTACCCGCGAAGCGTTGGGCCGCAGCAACAAATTCAACTCCGTACCTACCTGCTCCAGTTATTCGAGGCGGCACCGCGGAGAGATCGACAGATACAGCCTCGGTCACTCCTTCGACCCAACTACGATCTCCGATAGTCGTTGGCCGGCCTCTTTCCACGTCAATTCATTTGATCTAAGCAGACCTTCGCGAACCTGGCGGGACCTAATCGACTCGCTTGTAAGCAATTTAACTATTCCATCCGCAATCGAATCAACGCTCATTGGATCGACGATAGTTGCTACCTGCTCGTCCGTAGATGGAAGTTTCGAGGCAACAACCGGTAGGGCTGCTGCCATCGCCTCTAATGGCGGCAGGCCGAAGCCCTCAAACAGGGGGGCGTACACCAATAGCGCCGCACGTTGATACAGTGCGCTCAACACTCGATCGCCCACCTTTCCAGCAAAGTTCACGCCACGACGTTCATTACCCTCACTGCCCCAACCATCCGGACCAACAACGACTACAGGGAACTCACCGCCCAGCATGGGACGAGCTTGATCAATTGCATCGAAAATTCTCTGCAAATTTTTACGTGGCTCCAAAGTTCCCACCACGAGTAGGAATGGAGAAGAGATCTCGAATTCAGCCAGCAGTTGATCTGTACGCTCGAAGTCAGGATAGGGCAGATGGTCAGATCCAGGAAGTATTACATGGATTCGATCGCTCGCAAATCCCGACTCCTCAAGATCGCTCGCGGACTCATGGGACAACGTGATTACCTCTGCGCCGCTATCAAGGATCATCGCGAGGCGTTTCTCATGCCATCGCCGCCCACGCGGTGTAAAAACTTCGGGGACCTGGCGAAACGCCAGATCATAAATTGCGAAGATCGATCTATCGACACCTTTTGAAATTGGTCCTGCCATCGATAATGAAAGCATCGTTCCAGCATTGATCTTGGCAAGTGTCGGAGCTACGTCCCACCAACGGGTTACGAATCGGCTATTTCCCTTGGCATATCTGATTGGAGCGCCAAAATTTAAGAAGGGATCATCTCCTGACCCCGTCCAATTCGATCCATAGATCTCTATAGATGGAGCAGCAGAAATTAAATTACCCATCGCCGCCCTTAGAATCTCAAGCGTATAAACGCCAATCCCTCCAGGAACAACTGAATGCAGCTGCTCGGGCACAATCGTCAGCTTGGCAGTAATCAAATCGAATTACCTCTGTTTAGGTCTACTTCTTATCGCCCGCTTATACAGGTCTAACATGGAAGCAGCACTTCGTTCCCAAGTGTAGTTGGAGGCCTGGGCCTTCCCTTGAAGGAGCAGCGTCGCTAGACGGATAGGCGTTTCGAAGACAATTTTTATCTGTTTTGCGAGCCCCTCAATGTCACCAACTTCAAAGTACAGTGCTCCTCCTCCGAGGACCTCTGGAAGAGAACCGGCACGGGTTGAGATTACGGGGGTATCGAGCGCCATTGCCTCAACCGGTGGAAGGCCAAAGCCTTCGTAGATCGAGGAGTACACGAAGACTTGGGCGTGGCTTAGCAGATAGTAGCGAGTGACATCATCCACATAACCGCTCAAAATCACCCGATTTCTAAATCGCGAAGAATCGACTGCACGCCTAAATCCATCACTTCCCCAACCTTCACCTCCAGCAATTACCAATAGTAGATCGGGGTAATCCGAAGCAATTGCTTCATATCCAAGCAGAAGCGTAGAAAAGTCTTTACGGGGTTCGATAGTACCGAGTCCAAGAATAAAAGGGCGACCACCAATCCGTTTAAGCAGATCATTATCCAAAACTTGAGTAGCGCTCAAGAGGCTCTCAGAGATCTGCGGCGAACCGTGGTGAATCGCGACGACTCGGTCCTTCGACACACGAAAATTCTCAACGACTTCATCCGCTACGAATTGAGAGGGCGTATGTACAAATGCCCCATGATCAATCGCCCTTTGAATCAACTTAGGAAACTCTAGAGTTGCGGGGGCTGCGATCTCTGGGAACTTTAGCGGAGTGAGGTCATGAACCGTAACAACTCTTGCACCCGCCCTACTTGGAGGTACTACAAAATTAGTTCCGTGTACGACCTCAAACGAATCGGTAAAATTGTCGAGAGCAGGAAAGTTCCAGTGTGACCAAAGCTTATGAAGTGGCCGAGCTGGCATTGCCTTAGATTGCGGGACCTTAACTCCACCCATGAATTCCGCTAATCGATTTCTACCCCTCCAGCTGACCGAAAAGGGTATTAGATCAACGTCAGAGCGGTCGTTTAGGGCCAATGCAAGATTAAGACAAAACTCGCCAACGCCAGTTCGCCGCCCCAAAAGAGCCGTGGCCTCGTAGGCGACTCTTACCACTCATCCCCCTCAATCAAAAAATACATCTTCAATACTACGTCAAAGGCAAGAAAATCCTCAAATGAGGCAATATCAATTTGCCAAAAAGAAACATAAGTATTCGACTATCTTTACATTGAATAATCGAGAAATTTCAGATTCAGAGGTAACGGATGGAAAGTAGCACGCGTAATCGTTTCTTTGAGATTAGAGACTCATTGCGACTCCCAATGCTCGGTTCTCCGCTGTTCATTGTTTCAAATCCGAGACTCGTAATCGCTCAAGGCCAAGGAGGAATCGTCGGAGCATTTCCAGCTTTGAATGCTCGTCCCGCAAGCCAACTAGACGAATGGCTTTTCGAGATTGAGGAGGGACTGGCTACTCCCTTGCAGCAGTATTCAACTCCCTATTTTGCACTCAACCAGATAGTCCATCGCTCCAATAATCGTCTTGAAGCAGATCTTGAAGTCATGGTTCAGCACAAGGTTCCCATCGTAATTACCTCGCTCGGTGCGCGCGAGGACGTCTTTGACGCCGTTCATTCCTATGGTGGTATCGCCCTCCACGATGTGATTGACGCAAATTTCGCCCGAAAGGCACTTGAGAAGGGAGCCGACGGCCTCATCTTAGTTAGCGCAGGAGCTGGTGGGCATGCTGGATCTCTCAATCCTTTTGCTCTTCTAAGTGAAGTACGACGATTTTTCGATGGTCCAGTTCTACTGTCAGGATCAATCGCTACAGGATTTTCACTTTTAGGTGCAATCGCGGCTGGGGCAGACATGGCATACGTTGGATCTCCATTTATCGCAACCCACGAAGCCAACGCTGACGACCGCTACAAGGAAATGATCGTATCTTCAAGCGCTTCAGACATCGTTTATACCTCTTTTTTCACTGGCGTCAAGGGCAACTATCTGAAGGGATCAATCGAATCAAATGGTCTCGATCCAAAGCAGTTGGCAGAGCGAGATGCAAATTCCATGAACTTTGGTGATGGATCCGGCGAGGCGAAAGCATGGAAAGATATCTGGGGTGCGGGGCAAGGCGTGGGGTCAATCGACAATGTTACGAACGTTGCTAACCTTATCTCAAAGTTTGAAGTTGAGTTTCGATCGGCCAAAGACCGCTTGATAGACCTAATTAAGTAGCAAAGTTGATCAAGGGCTAGGTCGATCGATCAAATTAGTTAGGAATCGACAAAATTGATAACCGTCCTTTGTGGTGGTGTTGGTGCAGCCAAATTTCTTGAAGGCTTGATTCATTCCAACCTAAATGAAGAGATAGTTGCGATCGTCAACGTCGGGGACGACGAAGAGATGTACGGCCTTCACATTTCTCCCGATATCGACACCATCATCTACACGCTCTCTGACCTAGTAGACCGAGAAAGAGGCTGGGGCATCAAGGGAGAGAGTTACCAGGCTTTAAGTCGACTCAAGGAACTTGGCGCTCCTACTTGGTTTACCCTCGGCGATCGAGATATAGGTCTTCATCTCTACCGTAAACATCTTTTAGAATCTGGCCACACCCTTAGCGACGTAACAACGGCAATCACGCAGGCGCATAACCTGCCACTTAGCCTTATCCCTTCTACAAACCAAAAACTTCGCACAATGATTCTTGTGGAAGGAGAACCAGATGAGCTACT
This sequence comes from Actinomycetes bacterium, assembly GCA_021826315.1. Taxonomy (GTDB): domain Bacteria; phylum Actinomycetota; class Acidimicrobiia; order Acidimicrobiales; family Acidimicrobiaceae; genus Acidithrix. Next base: position 29,607 of record JAKAZZ010000014.1, on the reverse strand, counting down.
CTCCTTCCAGAAGTATTTCGTCGAGCGTCGTCATCAACCAACCGTAAAAGGTCTTTACTTTTTAGGTTCCACGGAGGCTCAACCCTCCCCCGGTGTAGTTGAGGCCATCGAATCGTCGCGAGCGGTGATTATTGCGCCATCAAACCCGCTGCTTTCTATCGCTCCAATCCTCGCAATTGAGGCAATTAGAGGAGCTCTTGAGAAGGCAAAGGAGAGAACAATTGCAATCTCTCCTATCGTTGGAGGCCGCGCCATCAAGGGACCTGCTGACCGCATACTCGAATCACTCGGCTACGCCATTTCGCCGGAGGGAGCAGCAAAGGTGCTTGCACCCTACATTGGCACCATGGTGATCGACACCGTTGATGCGCATCTATCCCATAGCCTCGAAAGTGGTGGGCTTCGCGTAGTAACGACCAATACGATGATGACAAGTATCGAATCCAAGGTGGATCTAGCTCATCGGGTAATTAGCGAGGCGAAAGACCTTTCTTGATATCAATTATTCCAATTCCCGAACTGCCTGAATTCCATCAAGGTATGAACATTGGCGACGAAATCGTCAAAAAATTCGACTTGGTCGAAAATGACGTTGTGGTCGTTACATCAAAAATCGTCTCTAAAGCAGAGGGCCGCTTAGTTGCCGTGAGTTCACGTAGCGACTTTGAAAAAAGCGTCTTAGCCGAGTCAAGACGAGTCCTGAGACGCAGAGGCGAAATGATGATCGTCGAGACACATCACGGATTCATCTGTGCGAACGCCGGGATAGACCAATCCAACGTACCGGAGGGTCAAATTGCTCTGCTACCCAAGGACTCGGATCGTTCTGCTCGAAGAATAAGAGATCAAATCTTCGCTAAGACCAAGGTAAAGGTTGGGGTCATAGTAAGTGACACCTTTGGAAGGAGTTGGCGCAGAGGCGTAACCGACGTCGCGCTTGGAGTTGCAGGGATATCAGCAATTATCGACCTCCGCGGCACCCTAGACGCAAACCAACGAGAGTTAAAGGTAACCGAGGTGGCAATCGCAGACGAAATTGCATCGGCGGCCGAATTGGTAAAGGGAAAGGCTTCACAGATAGCGGTTGTCGTTGTCAGAGGCGTCGATTCGTCGTACTTTAGGGAGTCTTCAGTCGCCGACGAGGTCATTAGGGTTCCTGCCGAAGATCTATTCCGATAGCCTTTTAAGGGTCGCTACTTGGAACGAGAACGCCGATTGATAAATTCAACCGGACGGCTATTGTACCAATCAATCAGAAGCGATACTCCGTCATGGACGTCAACAGTGGGCTTCCAGCCCAGTTGAGCCTTTGCCCGTTCGATCGCCAAGGAGCTTCGCTGAATCTCACCGGTCCGACGTGGCGTCATTCGAGGTCCTAAAGTGGATCCAGTTGCCCTTGCAATTAGTTCGAAGAGGACATTGATTTGTGTCTCCACTGCAGTTCCAACATTGACTAGAAGCCCCCCTGCACTGTCCATCGCTCTGATCATGGCATCTACCACATCAGTCACATAGACGTAGTCGCGGGTAGAGGTACCGTCCCCGAATACCTGACACGGCCTTCCTGCAAGAAGTCTCTCCGCGAACGTTGAAACTACTCCTGATTCACCTCGAAATCCTTGGCGGGGACCGTAGACGTTGGCAAATACCAATGCTGTGTATTCGAGATCGTAGACACTTCTAAAGATCTCCAGATAGTCGATAACCGCTCGTTTTGATGCGCCATACGGTGAAATTGGTCTCAGTTGGGTACCTTCATCCAAGGGAAGGAGCTCTTGCGATGGATCCCCATAAATGGCTGCGCTTGTTGCGTAGATAACCTTGGTTGCCTCGCCTGCGAGAGCTGCCTCGAGTACGCGAATAGACCCAGAAACATTTACCGACAGGTCGTCCGATGGGTTAGCGATAGACGCCGTGACGTCGGTCCTAGCTGCCAGATGAAAGATAGTTGATGGGCGACGACGCCTAGTCAACTCAATGAGTGACTGCGACCTTATGTCGAGCTGATGGATAAAGAGTCTTCCTAGATAATTTTGACGAGCATTTGTAAGGTTCAGGAGGGAACCACTACTCAAATCATCTATTACGTCGACGATAAACCCAAGCTCAAGAAGTCGATCGACGAGGTGGGACCCTATAAATCCTGCACCTCCGGTTACCATTACACGGGGATCACTCAATTCGGAATCTTCTGCCCCGAAAGTCGCTCGCCACTATTCAAATCGCATCCGGACGCGAGAACGGAGCGTTCCTCGACTATCGCTTCGCTCGGTACTTCAACTTCGCACCCAATTATCGACTCCGAAACTCGAGCAAACTTAGCAATAATCGCTTCATCCATCACGATTGAATGTTCGATATGCGCACCTCGCTCAATCACTACATTGTCACCAATTACCGAACGATCAACCGTTGCCTCGGGCGAAACACGAGCGCTTTTAGCGATCAAAGAGTCGCCAACTACCAGATAGCCTTGGGGAATTTGTCCAACCAACTCGTCTTGCACGAAAAAGTCACCCACCATACGGAGGCGGAAATCCTGCGATACTTTGAAAAAATTCTCAATCGTGCCAGCGTCAACCCAATAACCGTCGAAATGCTCTGCGAACAATTCACCGGCCTCAACTAGAGCAGGGAAAACCACCCTCTCAATGGACACTCGTTGGCCTAGCTCGACACTGTCAAGGGCTTCGGGCTCAAGCACGTAGATCCCGGCATTGATGTAGTTAGTGGGAGCCTCTTCCCTCTTTGGCTTCTCAATAAATGCCAGTACCCGACCCTCATCATCAGTTGGAACAACACCAAATGCGGAAGGATCATCTACAGGGACGAGAGCAATGGTAGCTTTGCCCATATTACGGGCGTGAGATTCGAGGAGTTGCCGGATATCAAAATCACAAATAACGTCTCCGTTGACTACCAAAAAGGTTGAATCAATTCCACCCTCCGACGCTGCAAACTTGATCGCGCCAGCAGTATCTAGGGGTTCATTCTCAACCGCATAGCTGACTGGAACGTCCGCAACTTTACCATTTGGAAATGCAGCCAAGAAAACATCAGGGCGATATCCAAGAGAGAGTACGACCTCGGTGACACCGAAGCCTTTGAGACGGCGCACCACTCGTTCTAGCATTGTGTCGCCCGCAACAGAGAGCATCTGCTTAGGAATCTGGTGGGTCAAGGGCCTCAAACGAGTGCCAAAGCCTCCAACAAGAACAACTGCCTTCATAAGGGCACCTCCTTGCGAATCATGTGGCAAAACGCCAAGAGCCTACCTTTTCGATCCCTATATCCTACCCTAAACCGAGGTCTGAACCAATCCCGAATGCTCAACCGACCGACGTCGTAGTTGGTCCAGCGGTTGTAGACGCTGTAACAGTCGGTCCCGCGGTTGTAGTCGGTGGCGTCAGCGTGGCAGTCGTTCCCGCCGCCGTTGTAGTAGTGGCTAGGGCCTGTGTAGTTGGCAGATTGACGAGAGCCGTCTTTGACGAGGGTTGCGGAAGATTGACGCCAGCGGGGACAAGTCCAACTGTGATCAATTGCTGATCAGCAAACCTAATGGCTCCGGGGTTACCAGTAACAACCGTACCCTTAGCGACAAGAGATGACCAAGTCTCAACTTTAATTGTGGCGGGCTTTCCGTTACAGGTCAATCCATTTGTAAGTGCTGCATGTCCAGGATAGGTAACCTTGGAACTAGAGATGTAGAGGCCTGGATAGTCCAACGCAAAGTTGCCAAGGTTGGCATTAGAACCTTCAAACAGTTTCGTCTTAGGCGACACCACAATTAGTCCGTTACCGGTCGTATAGAAGGACAACTTTGAAGTTTTGGTTTGGGCTTTCAGATTTGGAAGGAAGGTGTTGCAATCGTAGACGCCAAAGGCAACGTGCCAAGTCTGGCCTATCGTTGGGGCAGAGGCGGCGCTTCCAGTTGGATTCAATCTTTCGTAGCGTGAATAGCCGATTGCTGACGCACCAAATATGACGACTATGGCTATTGCCGAGTAGAAGAAGACCGGTGTCTCTCCCCTCCGCGTCCTAGAACCACCTGTAGCTGCTGCTCTAGCAACTCTTTTTCCAATTGACTGTTTAGCCATTATCTCCGGAACCCGCTCAACATAATTTAACCTCTATTACTTTAGACGCAAAACGCGAAAGTATTGACCTTGCTATTGTGTGTCCGCTTCAAACACGGATGTTTAAAGCTAAATATTCATTTTTTCCGTATCGAAATATTGCCTATACGAATCGCAAATCGTACGAATACTCCAAACAGAACGACAGGAAGAAGGAGGCGTCGAGGACCTCGAAGATTACTCATTGCATAGATTGCAAGCGATCTGTGATGTGCATATGCGGAAAAATATGGCCTCTGCTTTGACGAGAAACCCTGGTAGTGGATTGCTAGAGCCTCATCACAATATCCAAGTTCAAAACCGTTATCGAGAATTCGCGTACAAAGATCAACATCCTCCATGTACATGAAGTACCGATGATCAAACCCCCCGACGCTTCGATACAGTTCGATCGGCATCAAAATGGAGGCCCCGGAGATCCATCTGTCCTTGAAGGTTGTTTGCGCGAAATCTACCTTGTACCTCTTCGAGAATGGGTTTGCTGGCCAGATTTCACCCAAAACAGAGTGCATTGCTGCATTTAGAAGTGATGGAAAGGGCCTTACGGACGGGTATCGCGAGTGGTCAGGGTTCAAAATCATAGGACCAACTCCGCCGAGATTACGCCGGATAGCCATCTCCAACAACTTCTCAATCGACCCTGATTCGTATACAATGTCGGGATTCGAGATGAGTATGTAACTACTTTGCAGGCGTCGAGCACCGAGATTGCATGCCCTACCGTAACCAAGATTGGCATTTGTCTCAACGATCTCCACTCGAGCGGTGACGTCTAAAGAAGAGACATACCTCGTTAAATTTTCGACCGAGGAGTCGCTACTTGCGTTATCGACAACAATCACTTCAGCCACTGATGGGCTCATGAGTAGCGAGGCGACGCAGCGTTCAAGTACACCGTCCCCGTTGAAGTTGACGACAACAACACCTACTGAGCTCGTAGAACCGCCTTCGATCTTCATCAACCCTTCAGAAGTGTCTCTACCAATCCGGCGACCGACTCACGATAGTCGGGTAGCGGATTGGCCTTTGTGAGCCTTAGCGCCATGTTATCGAGAACGGAGAACTTTGGACGAGGGGCCTTTCGCGACGAGTCGAGTTGCTCAGATGAAATCTCAATAACGCGACTTGGATCGGCACCAACTTCTTGAAAGACGAATTTGCATAGTTGAAACCACGATAGAGATCCCCCATTTGTGGCATGGAAGACGCCGCCCTGATCGCTTGTTACCAGCTCGATAATGGTTTTAATCAAGTCTGAAACCACGGTAGGCGATCCAACTTGATCACCAACAAACTTTACTTCACCTTCACCTTGAGCGAGGCGAATCATGGTTTTGAGGATATTGGAACCGTATTTACCCATAACCCATGAGGTGCGGATGATCAGATCCGATGGTCGAATCTCTTGCTCTCCTGCCAGCTTGCTTTTTCCGTAAACGCTTTTAGGATTTGGCTTGTCCCACTCCCGATATGGGGTACTTCCTTCACCATCAAAAACGTAGTCGGTCGATATGTAACAAACCTTGGCTCCGACGGCCTCTGCAGCTTGAACAAGATTCCTTGTCCCAATTGCATTTACTGAATAAGCAAGGTCGACTTCGTCTTCGCATAAGTCAACCGCCGTGAGAGCTGCAAGGTGTACTATCCACTGCGGTTGGAAGTCCTCAACAGTTGATCGAACTTGGTTGCGGTCGCATATGTCAAGATTATGCAGATCGGTCAAGCACAGCTCGATACCTAGGCTTGGATTCTGTTCGACGTACTCGGCGAACTCTGAGCCAACCTGTCCCCTACCACCAGTAAGAAGTATCTTCATCTCTTATCAGAATCTTTGATCCAAGGAGTTGAACCTTCAACGACGGGGGCCCTTTCCTTAAGGGGTTCCCACCACTCGCGGTTTGCTACGTACCAGTCAATGGTGTCTGCAATCCCCTCTTCGAAAGAGATCTCCGGTTCCCAACCAAGCTCATCGTTAATCTTCGATGCGTCAAGTAGATATCTCCGATCATGGCTCGGACGATCTGGAACGATCTCCTTGATTGAATCGTCGAGGCCGAGGTGATTTATAACCAAGTCAGCTATGTCCATGATGCTTTTTTCGACAGATGTGCCAACGTGATAGGTCTCACCACTTCGTCCTCGCTTCAAGACCAAATCGATCGCTTTGGCATGATCGAGAGCGTGAATCCATTCGCGTCGGTTTTGCGTAGAAGCATAGAGAGGCAGCTTCTTGCCATCGAGCGCATTGGTCACAAAGAGGGGGATTACCTTCTCTGGAAATTGGTAACGACCGTAGTTGTTAGCACAGTTCGTTATTGAAATCGGAACTCCATATGTGAGGTGGTACGAACGTACCACGTGATCGCCTCCAGCCTTTGAGGCATTGTAGGGAGTCCTAGGAAGATACGGGGAGGACTCTGTAAATCCGTTTGGATCATCTAAGTCCATGTCTCCGTAGACCTCGCAAGTCGATACGTGGTGAAATCGATCGATGCTGGACCTTCTCATGGCTTCCATCAGTCCTTGGGTTCCCATTACATTAGTTTGGAAGAATCGCCCCGGATCGAGAATCGCCAATGAGTTATGGGATTCGGCCGCGAAGTTGACTACGAAGTTAATGCGGTGATCGTTAAGTAGCTTCGCAACCTTGTCGGTATCACCGATGTCGCCCTGAACGAACTCCAGATTTCCCTCGACACCGTCTAAGGTCTCACGGTTTCCGGCATAAGTCAGGAGGTCGTAAGCGACCACGTTATCTTCCGGATAGTTTTCAAGCCAATAACGTACGAAGTTTGAACCTATAAAGCCTGCAGCACCTGTTACAAAAATATTCAAATTAACCCCACAAAATATTTACTTATAAAACGCTTAGTAGATTTCGACCGTCGAATTATCGCCGACAACCACTCGAGTGGACTTTGGAAGGGTCTGTCTGCGCTTAAGCTGAGCGTTCTTTCCAACTATCGAACCCTCCACTCGATCAATACCTTCTATAAGCGAGCCCTCAAGGAGAATCGAGTTCGAAACTTCGGTTGATATTATCGAGCAGTTACCACCAATCGCCGTAAAAGGACCAACATATGAGTCGATAATTTTGGCGCCGCCTCCTACTACAAGAGGCCCTCTCAATTTAGAATTCACAACGATTGCGCCCTCTTCTATGACGACTCGTCCCTCTATTATCGACGCTGCATCGATGTTCCCATGAACCAAAGTAACGATGTTTTCCAACATAAGGCGATTACCCTCGAGTAACGCTTCCGGTTGGCCAAGGTCTTTCCAGTAGCCCAGCGTCTCCCTTGAACTCACCTTTTTGCCGTGTGTGATCAAGTATGCAATTGCATCCGTTATCTCCAACTCGCCTCTAGCGCTTGGTTCGATCGAATCAACTGCCTCATGGATAGTTTTGTCGAAGAAGTATACGCCTACCAACGCGAGATCACTCGGTGGAACTTTGGGCTTCTCGACTAGGTTGACGACATGACCATTCTCATCGAGGACAGCCACTCCGAAGCGATGAGGATCTGCCACTCTTGCTAGGAGAATTTCGGCTACCGTATCTTGGTCACGATTTCGGAACGATTCAGCAAACTCAACGATCCCATCTTTAATGAGGTTGTCGCCAAGGTACATCACGAACGGATCGTCACCGAGAAAATCTCTCGCAATTTTGACGCAGTGCGCCAAGCCGAGTGGCTTTTCCTGGGGAATATAGGTGACGTTCAAGCCAAAGGTTGAGCCATCTCCGATGGCAGCCATTACCTCGGCTCTAGTATCACCTACGATTATCCCTACATCCTTCACGCCAGCTTCCACCAGGGCATCGAGCGCGTAGAAGAGAATAGGGCGATTTGCAATCGGTACTAGTTGCTTGGCAGAAGTGTGCGTAATAGGACGCAAACGACTTCCGGTACCACCCGCAAGTATTAGACCTTTTAGTGAGCTCATAGCGCTTTAGATACTAGCCACCTCGCGCGCTCAAGGTTGTAGATCGACTTATTGTTTATGGTTTTACAAATTCGATTCCATTAGAGTTTGAGACCGAGCTCACGGGCGATTACCAATCGTTGGATCTCACTCGTACCCTCACCGATCTCCAAAATCTTCGCGTCTCTGTAGTGACGAGCGATGGGAGAGTCTTCAATAAAGCCAGCTCCTCCCGTAACCTGCAAGGCAAGACGTGTCGCGTCGATCGCAGCCTCAGAGGAGTAAGCCTTGGCGATCGCCGCCTCTTTTTTGAAGGGGCGCTCCATGTCCTTCAGCCATGCGGCACGATAGACCATGGTTCGCGCAACCTCAAGTTTGATAGCGATCTCTGAACACATGAAGGATACGCCCTGGAACCTAGATATGGGTCCGCCAAAGGCATTACGACTATTGGCATGGTCGACGGCAATATCCAAACATGCACTTATCAGACCACAAGCTAGTGCCGCAATTGCAACCCTACCGTCGTCGAGAATAGAAAGGAATTGCGCAAACCCTCTTCCAGGCTGGCCGAGGAGATCCTCCTTCTCAACGAAGACATCGACCAGCGAAAGGCCATGGGTATCGGATGAATGCCATCCTAATTTTCGATATGGAGGTTCGACAGTAAGTCCGGAGGTTCCACTTGGAACCAGAAAAGCGCTGATTCCGTCGTCTCCCCTCGCAGTTATTGTGATAACAGATGTAATCGGTGTTCCCGAGTTGGTTATGTAAGCTTTTGAGCCATTGATGACAAAGCCCATACGTCGGTCGTCAAATGCGTAACTTGATCGAGTAGCTCCGGCGTCAGATCCTCCGTCAGGTTCTGTCAAACCAAAAGCACCCAAGGAGCTACCCGCGCACATCTCTGGAAGCCATCGGTTGCGCTGCTCCTCAGAGCCGAACTTGTAGATAGGATTAGCGCCAAGGCCAACGCCTGCAGACAAAGTGATCGCAATCGATGAATCGACCTTTGCGAGCTCCTCGATTGCTAGGCAAAGAGTCGTAAAATCGCCACCCCCTCCGCCATAGGCTTCAGGAAACGATACTCCAAATGCCCCAAGGGTACCGAGTTTTTTCACCGCATCTACGGGAAAATAGTGGTCTTGGTCCCATTTCGAAATATGGGGAGCTATCTCCTGTTTTGCAAAATCGGCAATTACTTGGCGAAACGACTCTTGTTCATCGGTAAAGTCAAAGTTCATCGGCGCACTTTCAATCTACGAAATCACTATCTAGTGTCCCGAGTCATAAATCTCCTGAATTTCCGAATTAATCCTTATTTTAGTACATTACCTGTAGAGAGGTGTATCGCGCAACGCTTCGGAGGGTAATCAAAGGAAAGATTGGTCGACGAACATGCGAGGTCGTGCTTTCAGTCCATGCAAGAAACTATTTACGTCAGAAGCACCAAGGAATTGATTGCATTCATCGCGGCGACCTCAAGCTTTGCGCTACCGGCCCGGTATCGCTGGTATCATCCCGCGGTACTGGGCCGAAATCAGCCGAAATCTCAGCGAACTGCGACTTCTACAATCTTTACAATGACGAGGGCGAAGGCAACGACGAGGTAGCCACGGAGCGTCATGAGCCCAACCTTTCGCTGAGTGGACATGACTGGTGTCTTCAGCTTAGTTAGGGCTGGCATACGCCAGTTGCTACGATCTACAGGCTCGACGACAGCAACAGTTGGAGCGGTCGTAGCCCGTCGAGATTGCACCAGCAAATAAAGGCCAAGGGCGATGCCTAGTGCCACTCCGCCACCCAAAATAGCCACTATCTGAGGCGTCGAGATATTCGGAAAGAGCACGCTTGCCGTAAGTATTATCGACAATAAGACGAGAACCCAAATGATCGCAGACGTGAGGATATTTAGCTTTCTTCCGTTGACCCACGGTCCAAGCACTTCCTTGTCGTTGCAAAGTAGCATGAGGAAGACAACGGCGCTCGGTAGAAGCACGCCAGCAAGCGTCTGGACGCCTTCCGTCAGCAAGCCAAGCGGCACGCCCGGAATGATGACGAGCGCTGCTGAGATCGCCATCAATCCGGCGTAGGAGGCGTAGAACCCCTTTGCCTTGGACACAGGCCGGTGAAGGGAGTGGTTGAAACCAAGGACGTCCGAACTTGCATACGCCGTCGCAAGACCGACAGCCGCCGCCCCAATGATGCTCGCATCGAGGAGGGCGATGGCAAATAGATCCCCCGCAAGCGGAGAGACATACTTCGCAAGCCCTTCAGAGATACCTGCTGCACTCGTGAAGTTACCGAACTCCGGGTGCCCAGTAAACACTGCAGAAGAGAACCCAAACATGGCGGCGGCACCAATGACGACTATCCCAATCCCAATCCAGAGGTCAGCCCGCTCGTAGTTGATAAACCGAGGTGTAATCCTCTTGTCGATGATGTATGACTGTTGGAAAAATAGCTGCCAAGGGGCAACCGTTGTTCCAACGATACCGATGATGAGGAGCATCACTGTCGATACCTGAGCTCCTTGCGGAAAACCAGGGATAACGAAGTTATGCACCATTTGCCCAACAGGAGGATGGACCATTAAATAGATGGGGATGAGGACGAGTGACCCAGCGACGAGCGTGAGGCACACCCTCTCGAAGCGACGGAAGCTCCCCGTGCTCGCTGCTCCCACAACGACGGCGCCCGCCATAATAACCGATGGGACCTTCGGAAGCCCTAGGTATCCCGTGGCAAGCGTAACCCCAATGAACTCGGTCACGATCGTGAGTGCATTAAGGATGAAGAGGTCGATGACGCTAAATGCTCCCCAGAACTTCCCAAACCTTTCCAGGATGAGACGAGCGTGCCCGACGCCGGAAACCGCGCCAAGCCTCAGCACCATTTCCTGGCTCACGTACAAAACAGGAACGAGGAGGAGGAGCGTCCACAGTAGGTGCGTTCCGTAGTTCTGACCGGCCTGTGTGTAAGTACCAAAGGCACCTGCATCGTTGTCGCCAACCATGACTATTAGTCCCGGTCCAACGATGGCAAGAAGCGTCTTAAGCTTCGCCGATATGTTGCGGCGAGCGGCAACATCGCCAAGAGCGATCGTACCGAGCGCACCCCGGATATCGCCGAGGTGGGCTCTGTCGAGAACGGCGGCGCCCTCAAATGATTCGGTAGTGTTGAACTTTGTCATCGACGGCACCCCACCAACACATGACGAGGTGAGCAGTCGGACAGATGGGCTTGAAACTGAGTGACGTTGATATCCATGTGAAACTTGCTCGGGCCTTCAGCGGCAAATAAAAGAATGAAATGGGTCATAGTGATCTTCCTGGAATCTGAGATTGGAGGCGTCAAATGGCGCTTTTGGATTGAAAACAAGTGCATCGTTAGGTTGTGCACGAGCGAGCCTTTGAAGGGCATTCTCCAAGTTCAGTGACCGATATGGAAAGTAACGTCTACCGTAGTCCGTCTTTTCAGACGTCGACGAGACTAAAGAAGGCCGTCGGTGACGAAAGTGTCATACCCGACGTGCGTCAATCTCTGATCAGGAGCTGGAGAACGCCAAGGACTTGGCGGTTCGGAATTCATTGGCGCACCTCCTTCTCGCATCGGTAACTCACATCGCTAGATCAGCATACCCTAACACCAGCGACTCGTATGTTGCGAACGACATTGAACTGCCCTATCCCCCCAGTAGAAATTGTCTTCGTAAAGTTCAAAATCACGGGGGCACCAACAAATTCTGCGGAGCACTGCCAATAACGAAGTTCTTAGAACTAGGGGCGCAATGGCGAAACTACCACAAGACCCCGTTGGTGAGTTGAGAAGTCATTTAACTTCTCTTTGCGATGGCAGAGTTTTGCATAGTACGAGAAATATAAACCAATCTTTTTTCACCACGCGAACGTATGCAGAAATTTCATCGAAACTGTTGGCGAAGCTTGTATTTCAACACTTTGCCTCCTACCGTCTCCGGCAGCGACTCAACAAAGATGACCGATTTGGGAGTTTCAAAGCCTGCTAATCTCGCACGACAAAATGCAATAATCTCTTCTTCGCTTGTCGCCCCATTATCCGTTCGAACCACTACGGCGGTAACTGCTTCACCCCATCGATCGTCCGGAACTCCTATGACAGCTGCCTTTACAACTCCTGGATGAAGGTGCAGTATTGCCTCGACTCGGATAGTTGAGACATTTTCGCCACCAGATTTCACGATATCTTTGAACCGATCGACCATAATGCGCAGACCCTGCTCATCGTAGACACAACTATCTCCGGAGTGAAACCATCCGTCACGGAATGCCTCGGCTGTTGCAGAAGGATCAAGGTAGTAACCCGCTGTTACGGATGGCGATCGGTAGACCGCTTCTCCTGCTATCCAAGGCTTTCCCTCGAGTGAATCACCCATGGCATCTACGACCTTCGATGCCAACATTGGGTTTGGCACCCCAACGTAATTATGCTCTGGAGCGGTTCTTTCGTAGACTTCCGGCCACTTGTCGGGCCAGAATCGGTGGCACGAGATACACTCAGTTTGACCAAAGATTTCAACCGCAACAAGGTCGTTACCAGCACGCTCTTTTAGAATTTGGTGAGTCGGAGGTGGTAGGGCGGCCCAACCGTAGACGATCACCTTGAGGCTGGAGATGTCATAGTCGGATCTAGTAGTCCCAACTTCTTTAGCGAGAGCATTCACCATCGCAGGAGACCCGGCCCAGAGTGCCGTCACCTTTTCTTTGGTAATCGCAGCCGCTATTGATTCCGCAACTGGTCGACGGCCTATCAAGAGAGTTCCACCGCTTATGAAGGCAGGAAGGGTAAAGACCTGGTCGGCGACGTGGTAGATAATGGGTAGGAAGGTCGCCAACTTGAGGTCACACTCTATGTGAATCCCTCGTGTAAGAGTAAGGGCAAAACTATAGGCACCCATTATTGAGCTTGAGTGACTTATCATCGCTCCTTTAGGAAGAGCAGTAGTTCCCGACGTAAAGAGGATCTCCCAGATGTCATCGCCGTGAATTATCGTATCTGGCTCCGTCGAGGGCTGACCCTCTACGAAGTCAGCGAATGTAACACTTGCCTCTACTGCCCCACCGCCGATTGCAATAGTTACATCGACGCCAAGGCCAGAATTAAAAAAAGGTTCCTTGGCGCGTATCCAAAGTTCAGAATCCACAATTGAAAAGCGTGGTTTAGTCCTAGAAATTAACTCTGCCACAACGTCAGAGGCAAGTGACGGGTTGAGCGGTACTGCAACTCCGCCCGCTTTGGCGATGGCAATCTTGGATATGAATGCTTCTACAGAATTTTCGCAAAATAGCAGCACTCGATCACTTTGAACGAGACCTCGCGATAGAAGCGCATTTGCGAAGCGGTTGGCAAGTTCATCGGCCTGACGGTAAGTGAGTCGTGCAAACTCGGGGTGGCCATAGGCACCGTCCCAGCCGACGATCGCCTCTTTGTCTGGGTAACTCCAAGTAACGCGCTCAATAACGTCGCCGATGCTATTGCGCTCCCATCTATTGATGGCTCGCCGACCCCTTAAGTTTGTGACATCGATGTCCACAGCTGGCCCCCCACTGCAAATTGAAACTGCTAGTGAATTTCAATTTGCTTGATGTTAGCAAATTTGCCATTCGATGTCATGTTATAGCGCGTTATTTATATTTTTTGAAGATAAATTGGTGCCAAGTTCAACTTCGGAGTCATCTAGAGCTATTCTTAGTGAATTGCGAATAACTTTATACGGTCCAAAAGAGGTGGCAGTTGCCTGTTCTAAAATCGACTATCAACCCTTCGAGCGAGGATTATCTTCGCAACCGCCGTGAGCAACTTAGAGCAGTTGCAGCTTTGGATGACCAACTAGATGTTGTCCGTGCTGGAGGCGGAGCAAAGTATGCCCAACGACACCATGATCGTGGGCGGCTTTTAGTACGAGAACGAGTCGAATTCTTAGTCGATCGGGACTCTCCCTTCTTGGAACTTTCTGCATTGGCTGCCTGGGGGAGTGAGTTCACAGTTGGAGCAAGTATTCTGACCGGCATTGGAGTGGTGGAGGGCGTGGAGTGCGTTATCATCGCCCACGACCCCACCGTTCGAGGTGGCTCCATGAACCCCATCACCTTGAAGAAGAACTTGCGTGCACTTGAGATCGCTCGTTGCAACCGCCTTCCTGTGATAAATCTCGTAGAGTCAGGAGGAGCAGACCTTCCCACGCAATCAGAACTGTTCGTACCTGCTGGGCGTATCTTTCATGATTTGACTGCACTCTCAGCGATGTCAATTCCGACTATTGCACTCGTCTTCGGCAACTCTACAGCAGGTGGTGCCTACGTGCCTGGTATGTGCGATTATTCAGTGCTAGTGAGCGATCATGCCAAAGTCTTTCTCGGAGGTCCACCACTAGTCAAGATGGCCACCGGTGAGGATGCTGATGATGAAGCTTTAGGGGGAGCTGAGATGCACTCCCGGCTCTCAGGTCTTTCTGACTACTTTGCCCTCGATGAGCTTGACTGTATTCGTATCGGACGCCAAATTGTAAAGGATCTTCATTGGCGTAAGCTCGGGCCGCCACCTTCATCAAAGGTCGACCCGCCTCTATACGACCCCGAAGAACTGCTCGGAATTTCTCCAGACGACTTTCGTATCCCGATGGATCCTCACGAGGTCATAGCAAGGGTTGTAGATGGTTCGCGCTTTGACGAATATAAGTCCCTTTATGCCACAAGTCTGGTGACGGGGTGGGCTTCGATCCACGGTTATCCGGTTGGCATTCTCGCGAATGCTCGTGGCGTTCTCTTTGGTGAAGAGGCCAAAAAGGCCACAGAATTTATACTGCTCGCCAATCAGAGCGATACGCCGTTGATCTTCTTGCAAAATACCACAGGATATATGGTGGGCACCACCTATGAGCAAGGGGGGATCATAAAAGACGGCGCAAAGATGATTAATGCTGTAACCAATTCAACGGTACCGCACATCACTATTAACATAGGAGCCTCCTTTGGCGCCGGCAACTATGGGATGTCAGGCAGGGCATACGACCCGCGTTTC
This sequence comes from Actinomycetes bacterium, assembly GCA_021826315.1. Taxonomy (GTDB): domain Bacteria; phylum Actinomycetota; class Acidimicrobiia; order Acidimicrobiales; family Acidimicrobiaceae; genus Acidithrix. Next base: position 14,485 of record JAKAZZ010000014.1, on the reverse strand, counting down.
ATGTTTGCATGGACTAATGCAAAACTTGCGGTTATGGGAGCACAGCAACTAGCTGGAGTCCTCTCCATTGTTGCTCGGCAAAGCGCAGAAGCCACAGGCCGCGACTTCGATTTAGAGGCTGACGTGGCTAGAACTCGTGCCATCGAGGAGCAGATTGACCGAGAGTCGCACGCATTTTTTATCACCTCAAGACTTTATGATGACGGAGTCATCGACCCCCGCGACACTCGTACAGTGCTCGGGATTGCGCTTTCGGCAGCACACTCAAACCAAGTAAAGGGACGACCTGGCTATGGCGTCTTTCGGATGTAAGGAAGAATGATATGACCGTAATCCGAAAACTTCTAATTGCCAATCGTGGCGAAATCGCCTCTCGCATTATCGCTACCGCGCGCGCTATGGATATTGCCACTGTGGCTGTCTTCTCCGATGCAGATGCCGGGGCGCCCTACGTGCAAGAAGCCGATGAGGCGGTGAACTTATCTGGCAACTCCCCCTCTGATACCTATTTGAGGGGCGATCTTATCATTGCCGCAGCAATGAAGACCAACTGCGACGCCATTCATCCAGGATATGGATTTCTCTCCGAAAGTTCCCCGTTTGCTTTGGCGTGTTCAGATGCCGGTCTGATCTTTGTCGGACCGCCGCCTGATGCTATCGAGAAAATGGGCTCCAAGATTCTCGCCAAAGAGCTCATGGCGGCGGCTGGAGTTCCTGTTCTAAGCGGCATTACGATTACCGATGACGATGAACTCGACGGTGATATTAGTAAAGATGCTGCCCAAATGGTTGGCTTCCCACTTTTGGTCAAGGCAGCTTATGGCGGCGGCGGACGGGGGATGCGCGCAGTCAACAACTCTGATGAGCTAGTAGGCGCCATCTCGTCTGCTAGGCGCGAAGCATCCTCTGCCTTTGGCAATGGAACTGTCTTCTTGGAGCACTATGTTGAGTCCCCCCGCCACATTGAAGTTCAGATCTTTGCTGATTCTCATGGTAACGTAGTGCACCTCTTTGAACGGGAATGCTCTATCCAGAGGCGTTATCAAAAGATTATCGAAGAGGCACCATCGATGGCGGTGAGCGAAGAACTCCGCGCCGAACTCGGATCCGCTGCGGTAAAAGCTGCTCGCGCAATTGGCTATGTAGGTGCGGGGACTGTGGAGTTTGTAATGGGAGCCAATGGGAAGTTCTTCTTCCTAGAGGTAAATACAAGGCTTCAGGTGGAACATCCGGTCACCGAGGCTGTCACCGGACTTGATTTAGTCGCATTGCAAATTAGCGTCGCCGAAGGAGGAGTGCTTCCACCTAACGTTATCGGCGCTTCGATCAATGGATGGGCAATCGAAGCCCGTCTTTATGCAGAGGATGTCGCTGCGGGGTTTCTCCCTTCCACTGGGACGCTCGTTCGATTTGAGATTCCCAAATTTGCGGGGCTGCGAATTGATAGTGGGGTAGCTTCTGGATCGAAAGTGGATATCTACTACGATCCAATGCTCGCCAAAGTCATTGCATATGGCTCGACTAGAGATGAGGCCCGTCGCCTTCTCGCTCGAGCACTATCGGAAGCCAAAATCCATGGCGTTACGAGCAATCGTGACCTTCTTGTAGCCATACTGCGCGAAGATGAATTTTCGGCCGGTTCAATCGATACCGGCTATTTAGTCCGTCACGATCCCGTAGATTTGACCTCTTCAATAAATAAGCCAGGCGCCCTTTCTATCCATTTGCTTGCCGCTTCCTTGGCAAGTCAAGCTCAAAGGCGGACCGCGTCAAGTGCACTCAAAAGCCTTCCGTCAGGTTGGCGCAATGTAAAAAATGGTCCTCAGCGCCAACGCTGGGCAACAATGAATAAAGAAGTCGAGGTAACTTACTTTCTTGGACGAAATGGTCTTGAAGCAGCCGTGGATGGCACTTCACTAGGAGATTTGGTTCTCTATTTCGTTAGTGAGACCCAAGTGGATTTGACGATTTCCGGAGTGCGCTATTGCATTGAGATCCATCAAGTCGGTAATGTTTGTTATGTCGATAGTACCCTCGGTGCCTCCGTCTTGCACGAAGTGCCACGCTTCCCCGAGCCAGATTCAAGAGATGCACCTGGTTCCTTACTTGCGCCGATGCCAGGTACCGTACTTCGAGTCCTCGCTGCTGTCGGAGAGGAGATCGCCGCGGGAGCACCGGTTGTGGTGCTCGAAGCGATGAAGATGGAACACACAGTGCGTGCTCCATCTAATGGACTAATCCAGGCTGTACATGTAAGTGTAGGGCAAGCTGTTGACGTTGGCTTTGTTCTAGCAGTAATGGAGGACGCCCAATGAACGATGAGGTCACCTACGAACTTAATGGCGAGGTCGCATGGCTCACCATAAACCGTCCTCAGGCGCGCAATGCGCTCAATAAGGCTGTCCGCGAAGGACTATTTGAAGGCTTTCGGCGCTTCAATAGTGACATCGCAGCGCGGGTGTTGGTGCTTACCGGCGCCGGTGATAAGGCGTTTTGTGCAGGTGGAGACCTCATAGAAATGGCCGAAAACTCACTTGAGATACCTCCAATTGACTTTGTTCCCCAGTTAGGGCGAAATATCCATACCGATAAAGTCACTATCGCAGCCGTAAATGGCGTTGCTTATGCCGGCGGTTTTCTTCTAGCTCAAAATTGTGATCTCGTCGTCGCGGCAGAGAGTGCAAGATTCGCTGTTACTGAGGTTAAAGTTGGAAGGGGATCACCCTGGGCGGCTCCGCTTTCGCTATTAGTCCCTCCGAAAGTCGCAATGGAAATTCTTGTAACTGGCGAGCCTATAGATGCGGCAAGAGCGTACCAACTTGGCCTCGTCAACAAAGTTGTCCCTATTACCGAACTAATCGATACAGCACAAAGACTCGCTGAAACAATTGCGGCAAATGCACCCCTTTCGGTAATGGCCGCAAAGAAAACCGCTCGGCTAAGCGCCGAATTTTCCTTATCGGAAGCTTTCGAAGAGGCAGAACGCATCTGGGCTCCGGTATATCTAAGTAGCGATGCACAAGAGGGACCACGCGCTTTTCGAGAAAAGCGCGAGCCGAATTGGAGTGGTAGATAATGGCTATTGATATGAACGGTCTACTGAATGACCTTGAAGCCGAAACCGAGCAATTGGTGAAAGTGCTACGACCACTTGGCGATTCTGAATGGGATCTGCCAACACCAGCTGCTGGCTGGACAATCAGAGATCAAGTAAGCCACTTGGCCTACTTCGACGAGGCAGCTCAATTGGCATTAGAAGATCCCGAAAAGTTCAAAGCTGATGCCGCGGTTTTAGGCACTTACGGAGATAGCTTTCCCGATGAGATCGCAAAGCGATATCGCAGTGTCGCTCCCAGTGAACTATTGAATTGGCTCAAGGCCGCACGAACCGGACTTCTCGAAGCTTTTTCTGGAGTTGATGCACGTCAACGGCTCGCCTGGTACGGTCCAGATATGAGTGCGGCGAGCTCGCTTACGGCGCGACTCATGGAGACTTTCGCACATGGTGTTGACATTTTAGATACTCTCAAGATTCCAATAGTAGCCACGAACAGGTTGGCCCACATTGCCCACCTTGGCTACAGCACAAGGGGATTTTCGTATGCGATTAGGGGTCTCGAGCTACCGAAATTGCCGGTTCGGATGGAGTTGCTAGCTCCCGATGGCACCGCTTGGAATTATGGGCCCCAAGACGCCAAGGATGTCGTTTCGGCAAGTGCCCTAGATTTTTGCCTCGTTGTTACTCAGCGACGCAACCTCTCTGACACGCAGATTGTAGCAAGTGGCCCGATTGCGTCGCAATGGATGGAGATTGCACAGGCCTATGCCGGACCACCGGGTCCTGGGCGCGAAACTCAAATGTCGAATTGACCAAAGGAAAGGATTGACATGGATCTAAGGCGTGCTGTTCGAATCGGAAATTGTTCGGGCTTTTATGGAGATCGCCTTGTCGCGGCTAAGGAGATGGTCGAAGGGGGTCCGATTGACTTCCTTACTGGAGATTATCTCGCAGAACTCACCATGCTCATTCTCTGGAAAGCACGCCAAAAGGACCCTCGAGCTGGATACGCTCGAACATTTCTGACACAAATGGAGCAAGTACTTGGTACTTGTATTGATCGCGGTATCAAAATTGTAAGCAATGCCGGAGGCCTGAATCCATCCGGTTTGGCACAAGATATTGCTAAGTTGGCCATACGCCTAGGCATCACGACCAATGTCGCCTATATCACCGGCGATGATATCGCGGCTCAAATTCCCCAATTGCTCGATTCGGGACACAATCTCGCCAACCTTGATACGCAAGTTGCTCTGAAAGAGGCAAATGTCGATACGATTACTGCAAATTGCTACCTCGGAGCGTGGGGTATCGTAGAAGCACTCAAGGAAGGCGCAGACATAGTGGTCTGTGGAAGAGTGACCGATGCCTCTCTTGTGGTTGGCCCCGCAGCCTATTGGCATGGCTGGAATCACGATGACTTTGACCAACTTGCTGGTGCTGTAGTAGCCGGACATATTATCGAATGTGGACCTCAGGCAACAGGTGGAAACTACGCCTTCATGAACGAAGTCACCGATCGTCGCTACCCAGGTTTCCCCATTGCCGAAGTCGCCTTCGACGGGTCCTCGGTGATCACCAAGCACGAAGATACCGGAGGGTTGGTCTCGGTTGGAACCGTCACTGCACAACTACTTTATGAGATTGCCGAACCTGAATATCTCAATCCAGATGTTGTAGCGCACTTTGACACCATCAATCTTTCGCAACTCGACACCGATCGAGTGCTGGTGGCGGGCGGTCGCGGAAGTGCGCCGACTCAGAACCTCAAAGTAGCTCTAAATTACTTTGGCGGCTATCGCAATACTATGACAATGGTACTTACAGGCCTTGATATCGAACAGAAGGCTGCCTGGGCTGAAGAGGAGTTATTCTCAATTCTCGGTGGTAAAGATCGATTCGATGAAGTAGACGTTCAGCTGATCCATTTTGAGCGCGAAGACGCTTTGAAAAATGAGCTAGCCACTGCGCACTTACGCATTACCCTCAAAGATCAGGAAGCCGCAAAAGTTGGTAGGGCATTCTCCAATGCCGTCCTAGAACTTGCCCTAGGTGGCTACCCTGGATTTCACACGACCTCGACTCCGACATCTGAAAGTGCCTACGGTATCTATTGGCCAACTTTGATACCAGCGTCACTAATCGAACACCGCGTAGTGTTGGGCGATGGCTCTACCATTACGATTTCTAGACCATCCTACGAAGATGGAAGCGAGCCTATTTCAAGAAGAACCTTCAATAGTCCAAGCAGCGCTAGTGAACCAACTATGCGATTACCACTGGGTCGAATCTGCGGCGCGCGCTCTGGAGATAAAGGTGGCAACGCTAACGTCGGGATTTGGGTGCGCGATGCGCAAAGCTTTGGCTGGTTATACAACTTTCTTGACGTGGACCAATTTCGACGAATGTTACCCGAGGCTAAAGATCTTGAGGTTCGTCGTTTCGAGTTGCCAAATCTCTATGCAATCAATTTTGTGATATTCGGTCTCCTCGGCGAGGGCGTGGCATCTTCAATTCGCCTTGACCCACAGGCTAAGGGGCTGGGTGAATATATTCGATCAAGGCATGTAGACGTCCCGATCCGGCTGATCCAAGAGGAGCAAGCGCATGGATGATCTTTCCTCAATGGCGTCACAGTTCACGCTAAATAGCCTCTTTGTACGAAGCTTTCGAGTCTTTTCCAAAAGGCGCGCAATTACATCTGAGACTTCAAGCTTGACTTATTCGGAGCTCGAAACGAGATCGCACCGCCTTGCCAATGCCTTATATGCCCTCGGTGTCGGTAAAGGCGACAAGGTCGCGGTGCTTTCTGAGACCAGAAGTGAATACGTCGAGGCCTACTGCGCGCTATCGTCACTTGGCGCAATCGCGCTAACTATAAATATCCGTTTTCACCCCGACGAGGTCGCGTACTGCTTGCGGGCCGGAGCCCCAAAAGCAATCATTGTCTCTGGGGCTCTAATTAGTTCACTATCTGCCGTTCAAGATTCTGATGAAGTTGAATTTCGAATCTCTTTTGATGGTCCAACTGAGGGATATCTCAACTACGGTACTTTGATCGCTAGGGAGAATCCCCACGCGCCAGCCGTTGAAATATTAGCAACAGACATTTATAACGTCCTCTATACCAGCGGCACCACCGGCCGCCCCAAAGGGGCCATGATTAGCCAAGGTGCTGCTGCCGTAAGGGCAATGCGCTTAGCCCAATGGTTCTCTCTGACTCCAGAAGATGGATTCATTGGTTGGTTACCGCTCTTTCACTGCGGTGGTGACGAGTCGCTCTATGCAACGATTCTCACTGGAGGAGCTTATTGCACATTGCGAAAAGCAGATGCAGAGACGATGTTCAAGGTGATCGAACGAGACAGACTCACCTGGACATTGCTGTTGCCAGGGGTGATAACCGACTTCTTGCACCACCCCCGCCGGAAATATTTCGATCTTTCATCTATGAGATTTGCAATAGGTTATGCAAATATGATGCCGAATGTCGTAACCGAACTTACGGCCTCGGTAAATATTGACTTCTACGATGCCTTTGGACAGACCGAGGCTAGCTACCTAGTAGCTCATGGATTTTCTGGCCCCGGCGAGGTACCAAGCATGGCCAAAACGCCAAGTCCGCTTATGGAGATCCGAATCGCTAACGACGATCTCAGCGAAGCACCAATAGGAGTTCCGGGGGAATGTCTAGTACGGGGACCTTCGGTGATGAGCGGATATTTGGATGATCCAGTTGCTACGTCTGAGGTCTTTTCAGGGGGATGGCTCCACACAGGTGATATCTTGGTGCGAAATGAAGATGGCACCCTTAGCTACGTCGATCGCAAGAAGTACCTGATCAAGACCGGTGGAGAAAACGTCTATCCCGCCGAGGTGGAGAATGTAATTGCACGAATGCCACAAGTGCAAGAGGTGTGTGTCTTTGGAATTGCTGATGATCACTGGGGCGAAGTCGTAAGTGCAGTGGTAGTTCTAAGGCCAGGCGCTCTACTTGGTAAAGAGGAGATTTTAAGGTGGTGCAAGGATCACCTAGGAGGCTACAAGCGGCCACGCGAGATTTCTTTCATGAGTGCGAACCAGCTACCCCGATCTACCACAGGGAAATTACAAAGGCACTTACTTGCCTCAATCACAAACAAAGTACAAAATGACCAGAATTGAAAATTTCGTAACAGCGCGATGACATATCAGCCCCACCTTACGAGTTAGCCAACTCGATGGATGGGGGCAAATCCAAAGGAGAAGAAAAGATGGACTTTACCCCAAATGAAGAACATGAGGCACTAAGGGAAGCAGTTGGTGCGATCTGTGACAAGTTTGGTGCTGAATATTACCAGCGGCATGCGGAATCGCGTACCCCGACCACTGAACTTTGGCAGGCCTTAGGCGACCATGGTTTTATCGGCATCAATTTACCCGAGCAATATGGCGGAGGTGGTGCAGGACTTACGGAACTTACCATGGTCTGCGAAGAAAGTGCTGCTAGAGGAACGCCGCTTTTGCTACTTTTAGTTTCAAGTGCAATATCTGGAGAGGTGATTGCAACCTATGGCAGTGAAAGCCAACGCCAAAGGTGGCTCCCCAAGGTTGCTTCAGGTGAATCAAAGATCGTCTTTGCTGTTACGGAGCCATCGGCGGGATCCAATACCCATCGACTCTCTACGACGGCTCAACGTGATGGAGATGAGTGGACGATCACCGGCGAGAAGTACTACATATCAGGCGTCGATGATGCGGACGCAATATTAGTTGTTGCAAGAACCTCACCACCAAATGAGAAGGCACGTCTTTCTCTATTTATCGTTGATACTGATGCGCCTGGGCTAACGCGCACACTTCTTCCAGTCTCGGTGGCTTTGCCAGAACGACAATTTACCTTGCACTTTGATAACGTCAAGGTATCTTCAGATCGCCTTGTTGGGACGGCAGGAGACGGCTTCAAGCAAGTCTTTCAGGGCCTTAACCCCGAGAGGATTACAGGCGCTGCGGTATGTGTCGGGATCGGACGCTATTGCCTCGAGCGCGCTGCACAATATGCAAACGCAAGAGTCGTTTGGGATAGTCCTATTGGTGCTCATCAAGGCGTTTCTCATGCCCTTGCCAAAGCCAAGATCGAAGTTGAAGTTGCGGCTCTGATGACGGCTAAAGCAGCTTGGTTGCACGACAATCACCTTCCAGCAGGAGAGGCCTCTAATATGGCCAAGTACGCAGCAGCAGAGGCGGCACTTAGCGCCATCGACGCCGCCATACAAACTCATGGCGGCAATGGTCTAGCCACTGAATTTGGCTTTGTTCCTTACTGGGGACTAGCACGACTTCTTCGTATTGCACCAGTAAATCGAGAGATGATCCTTAATTTTGTCGCCCAACACACTCTGGGCCTTCCCCGCTCGTACTAGAAAGGTCTAATATGGCAACCTCTGAACTCTTCGACAACTTGATCCACCGCATTAATATCGGAGACAGCCTTACCCGTAGCGCTTATCGCAATCCCAACAATCTCGCAATAGTCGATCGCGAAGTACGACTTAGTTACCAAGAGTTCAATTTATGGGTGAACCGCATGGCAAATGCGCTTCTGGCAAGGGGATACCGAGGTGGTGATGTACTGGCGTTAGCATCGGCCAACAGTGTGGAATTCCTTGTTACATACTATGCCTGCGCCAAAGTGGGGTTAGTCTGCGTGCCAATCAACCTAGGGTGGCGCCCTGATGAAGTCGGCTATGTACTCGGACACTCAAAAGCACGAGGGATCGTAATAGAAAGTCAGCTCATGGGTGCTATTGCTCCGGCAATTTCTCAGTCGAAAGAAATTCAAGAGGTTATCGTCGCCAAAGGAACCTATGTTGCTCACGATGAAACTATAGCGGGTCATAAAGTCGTAGATTTTGAGGCCTTTTCCAAAGACGCGTCTTCAGACGAACCTGAAGAAAAAGTCGGCGATCGTGACGCCTTGACCTATCTATATACCAGCGGAACAACGTCGTTTCCTAAGGGCGTAATCGGCAACCACGCAGCAATCTATTTGGAGTCGATGACAATGGCCCTTGAAGGCCGCTTTGCGTCGGATGATCGTTTCGTAGCAATGATGCCTATGTTTCATACTGCTCAACTCAATTGCCACTGCACTCCTGCGATAATGGTGGGTGCAACGATCTACGTCGAGAGGGGATTTACAGCTGGGAGGCTTCTCGATCTAATCGAAACCGAGAAGATTACTCAGATCTTTGGCCTACCTATGATGTACGGTGAGATGTTGGATCAACCAGATATTGCCTCGCGTGATCTCTCAAGCTTGCGTCGTGCCCTCTATGCGATGGCTCCAATGCCAGAGGCGCAACTAAAAAAGTGCATCGAAGTATTCAACTGTGGTTTTTACTTGCTCTTTGGTCAGACCGAGATGAGCCCTACTACGACGATATTTCGCCCAGAGCACCAACTAACCCATAATGGCGCAGTGGGAACTCCGGTCGTAAATGTCTGGGTAAGAATTATGGATGAAGCTGGAAACTTCCTCCCTCAAGGAACCCAAGGTGAGATCGTATATCGGGGACCTCACACAATGACTGGATATCTGAATAACCCCGAGGCTACCGATGAAGCATTTAGAGGTGGATGGTTCCACTCAGGCGATGTCGGCCACTTCGATAGTGACGGGATCTTGTGGTTTGCTGACCGAAATAAAGACGTAATAAAGACCGGAGGCGAAAATGTTGCCTCGATTGAAGTTGAAAGAGCCATCTACGCCGCCGACCCCAATATCGCCGAAGCTGTTGTAGTTGGCCTTAGACATCAACGCTGGAGTGAAGCGATAACTGCAGTAGTAGTTGCTCGGCCTGGAACCACCATCGATACAGACGCAGCCATCGCCAAAGTAAAGCAGATTATTGATCCCTACAAAGCGCCCAAAGCGATAATCGTCGTCGATGCACTTCCAAAGACTTCGACTGGGAAGATCCAAAAGAACCTCGTTCGCAAAGAGTTCGATCACTTCTACGAAAGAACTACTGAGTGAATCGCCTAAGGGGAAAAATGTGACTATTCAAAAAGAGTATTCGATAAGAACTCGAGATCCCGCTCGCAAGGAAAAGATCCTAGAAGCCGCAGCAGAGCTTGTATCACGAAGCGGCTTTCACGCAGTATCGATGGCCGATATCGGCCTAGAGGCTGGAATCACTGGTTCGGCAATCTACCGCCATTTTGGGAGCAAGTCGGCGATTCTAGTTGCGCTCTTTGATCGCGTCATTGATAACCTTCTCCAAGAAGAAAAGCGCACTCTAGAGGAGTCGAGTGACTTAGAGGTGGCATTAAAGTCTTTGATAAAGGGGCAAGTCGAATTCGTGGTAAGGGATCGCGCTATCGCTCAGGTCTATCATAATGAAATTCGAAACTTGCCCGATAACGACCAAGTTAGACTTCGCCGAAAACAGCGATTATACGTCGAGGAGTGGGTTCACCTACTCCGAGAGGTGCGTAATGGTCTCGATGACGTCACTGCGCGCACCCTAGCGCATGCTGCTATTGGCGCGATCCAATCCACGCTATTTCATAACGTCGGCTTACCGGAGGATCGATTGAGGGAAATACTAACGACTGCGGCAAGTGCGGTCCTCGATCTATCGTGAAGTTGCATGTGGCAACAAATGTTGCCACATGCAACTTTTTTGGACGAAACCTTATTCGCCGTCGATCTTCATCACGATCTAATCGCGTCACTATGGAAACAACCATACCTTTCGCCGCTTAGTTCCATAACTTATGGGACTTTGCAGAGGCAAGTGGTGGGCACGTCAATTATGACCGCTACCTAAGACTAGGACTAGGACCACGCATTATTTCGATGATGCTTCTTGGGACAACGAATGCGAAGAGAACCGTCGCCATAATTGTCGCAGAAGAACTGATTAACCTTACAGTATGAGATAGGCCACCCTCAACAGCAAATGATGCGTTTTAGCGGGAAGGCACTCCTCCTTCGAGCGGGAGACAATTAAAGACTTCGCAGTCCACAGAAAGACTAAAAGTGACTAAAAGAACCATCAAATTCGATCGGCAATTTGATTCATTCCAGCGATAGATACTCCTCGGCCCCATTGCAATACCCAACAATGACGCCGAATTCCGAGCCTATTGACGACATATCTGATATCGCAAGCTTTAATTGAAGATAGGCACCCTTCTGCAAATTGTCATCAAGATGATACAGGCCGCAATTACATCAAGGAGAATTATCGTTAGCAGCCTTCGATGGTGAATAGATGATGGACGTCAGCAGAGTCCACCATCCTGATACACGTGTCGACTTCGACCATGAGTTCGCCTCGCTCCGTAATATCAAGGCAATTTCCGGCTACCGACTCACCGTCAACGAAGTCAACCCTCACAAATCTACCGATGGTGGCCGAGTAGCGACGATACGCTTTCACTAGCTCGTCACGGCTATTTGAGGACTGTAAGCGATCATACTTTTCCCTAAATCGTTCAATCGCGCGCTTCGCAAAATCTAAACGCTCTTCGAGCCCCATCGATCTACCCGTTGCGATGACGACTGAAGTTGCGGGGCGTTGTAGTTCGGCTAACTGGGCCGTGCTTTGATTGAGATTTACGCCTACGCCAATGACTAGAAGATTCTCTTTCCCGGTCTCTATCTCAGCCAAAATTCCAGCTAACTTCTTCTCGCCGACCAGCAAGTCATTTGGCCATTTCAACTTTGCATCAACTCCATAATCTTGCAGGGCTTCAACGATAGATATCCCAAGTGTCATGGAAATAAAGAAGTAGGCATCGAATGCGACCTTTGGTCTCAACAAAATTGACATCAATAGTGACGAGCCAGGTTCATCGTTCCAAATTCGCCCCAGGCGACCTTTTCCACTCGATTGATGGTCTGTAATGAGAATGCTTCCCTCCAATCCACCTTCGCGACCGTATGCCAAAAGTTCACTATTAGTAGAGGTAGATATCTCACTATGGAAAATCTTCCACCCATCATTCAATTCAAGTTGTCGCAAATAATCCATACATGCGAAACTAGACCTAAAATAATGTGATCTATTCATAGAAAGGACGTCGGTTGTTTAAAAAGATACTTGTCGCCAACCGTGGCGAAATCGCCGTCAGGGTGATACGAACTGCGAAGGAGATGGGGATCGCAACCGTAGCCGTCTACTCTGAACTCGACAGAGAGGCACTCCACGTACGTCTAGCCGATGAGGCGTACTCGCTCGGGGGAGAAACGGCCGCTGATAGCTATCTCAATACAGAGGCAATCCTCAATGCCCTCAAGTTGAGTGGCGCAGATGCACTACACCCGGGTTACGGCTTCTACTCAGAAAATACTGATTTTGCGCGCGCGATCGCGGAAATCGGCGTTACCTTCATCGGTCCACCACCAGAAGCTATTGAAGTAATGGGCGACAAGATCTCCTCTCGAATTGCAGCCGAGAAGGCCGGTGTAAACGGGGTGCCTGGCACCGTTGAGGTGATTCAGTCACACGAGGAAGTCATCGCCTTCGGTGAAGAGTTCGGCTGGCCAGTAGCGATCAAGGCTGCCTACGGTGGTGGCGGCAGAGGAATGCGCGTCGTAAATAGCGCCTCCGAGGCCAAAGATGCACTCGAATCGGCTCAACGCGAAGCAGAGAAGGCTTTCGGCCGCTCCGAAAGTTATATGGAGCGCTACTTGACTTGGCCGCGCCACGTTGAGATGCAGATCTTCGCCGACGACTATGGAAACGCCGTGTGGTTGGGCGAGAGGGACTGCTCCTGCCAAAGGCGTCACCAAAAATTAATTGAAGAGTCTCCCGCACCTAACTTTTCCGATGAAGTTCGACAAGCTATGGGCGAGGCAGCAGTTAAGGTGGCAAAGGCTTGCGGCTATCGCAATGCTGGCACCGTTGAATTCCTCTTTCAAGGCGGTGAATTCTTCTTTCTTGAAATGAATACTCGCCTTCAGGTCGAGCACCCCGTAACTGAGATGGTGACGTCTTTAGACCTCGTTGAACTTCAGATCAGGATTGCCGCAGGCGAACCACTTCCATTTACGCAAGATGAAATCAAGCGGAATGGACATGCGATCGAAATCCGAATCAACGCTGAAGACCCCGCTGGTGGTAAATTCCTTCCTTCGCCCGGCAAGATCACCAAGTTCATCTCTCCCGATGGCTTTGGGACAAGGCTCGATGCGGGTTACCTTGCGGGGGACACCGTCTCGCAATACTATGACAACTTGATAGGAAAGCTCATCGTATGGGGGCCAGACCGCGAGGCTGCCCGCAGGAAGATGCTGCGAGCCCTTGGAGAGACCGAGATCGAAGGTGTTGCGACAACCATTCCAGCGCAGATTGCGCTCCTCAAGGAGCAGGAGTTCATTGACGGAACCCACTCGACCAAGTGGGTTGAGCAAGTGCCGGCGATCAAAGAGATTAGCGCAAACGCATTTCCCAACGACAACAGCGACGATCCTCTCGTGAAACGTGATGTTACGGCAGAAGTAAACGGAAAGCAGGTTCGTGTCACTCTCTTCATACCCGAATCGCAGATAGGTGGCTCGGCTCTTCCAACTGCCCCTTCCAAGAAAGCCCAAGGTAAGAGCAAAGGTCACGGAAGTGGCGCAGCCTCATCTGGCTCTGGCAAAGTAGCCGTTCCTATGCAAGGAACAATCGTAAAAGTCAACGTCGAAGTTGGTGCTTCGGTGGCAGCTGGAGACACTGTCTGCATCCTCGAAGCCATGAAGATGGAGAACGCAATCCTTGCCGACAAAGCAGGCACAGTTACCGAGGTCAAGGTAAAACCTGGTGATACTGTAGGCACCGGCGATATCGTCGTAGTTATCTCCTAGACACATCTAGTTATGGGCAGAGACTCAATTTAAAGTACTCAGAAAAAAGCAGGAAGGCGACACGCACATGACAATTTCAGAAAGAGTTCAAAAGAGCGCTTCTGCCATCGGAGACGACCTAGTAGCCGTATCCCACAGAGTGCATGGCTTTGCCGAACTCGCCTTTGAGGAATTTGAGTCAAGCAAATTTCTTGCCTCTAAAAGCGAAAAGGACTTCGACAAGGTCGACTTTGGTGTCGCAGGACTCGAAACAGCATTTGTAGCAAAGAGGGGAAGCGGTCCGCTTCACCTTGCTATTTGTGCCGAATACGATGCTCTGCCGGGAGTCGGCCACGCCTGCGGCCACAACATAATTGCTGCTTCGGCACTCGGGGCTTCGCTTCTCCTGGCGCCCTTCGTAGACGAGTTAGGCATAACTCTATCTCTCATGGGAACGCCAGCCGAAGAGGCGGGCGGCGGGAAGATTATCATGATGGACGCCGGCCTCTTTGAAGATGAAGACCTCGCAATGATGATCCACCCGGCTCCCCTTGAGGGAGACCGGATGCCTTGCGCCGCAGCAAGTCACATCGAAGTCAACTACCAGG
>JAKAZZ010000013.1 GCA_021826315.1 Actinomycetes bacterium | reverse complement strand
AGCCTACCGGTTGGGAATTAGGCAAGGAAGACCCTTCCTACCCAGGCAACCAGAGGTTTATGGTGACCGGCTCAACGCCATTTCCGGTTGGCAATACCTACACCATCAATGTCGTCATGAAGGGTGCGACGATCTCCGTAACCGTAAATGGATCACCGATTGTAACTTACACCGACACGCAATCGCCATATACGAATGGCTCTCTAGCCCTCTACGATGAGGATTCTTCGGTTGACTACGCACCAGTCGTGGTGAACTAACCTAAAAACGGAGGTTGATCAGTTCTCCTTCAATCGCTACCTTTTCCGCAGCAAGTCACACTCAGAAGGTTGCAACTATTGAAACCCGTCCGGCAGGAAGTTTCACCCAATACCCTCCATTTGGATCGGGCGAAGAGGTGACTGCAATCGCTGCCGCACTCGCAGTTACCGTCTTTGGAGCCTCCGAGAGAAGTGCATATACAACGGACCGGGAGTAGTAGTCGAAAAAGATCTTGGTAGGCGATAGTACTCGAGCATCACCTAAATTTGCATCGATCGATAATAGCCCCGGAGATAACGATGGCCCCTTGGACCAAACAAGGCTATGCGTTCCAGCTGGGATAACAGCTATGCCATTCGCAGTTGGCCAACTCGCCCCATCGACTTTTAGCCGTTGGTAGATAGAAGGAGCTGCGACCTTTACGGGAAAGTTGGAGATTACGCCAGATGGAGTCTCCCCGACGCTTCCCGCCACCGCATAACTCAAATTAGACAGGTCATAGTTGCCAATTGTTCCCAAGGCATAGAAGTCAACCTTCGAATTTACCCTTCCTGCCTCCAGCGCTGCTAGATCGAGCTCCCCCAAGGTCGGATAAGCGGTTGGCTTGGCAAGGTTTCCCCTATTTATGTCGTTGATGTCTATCGAATAATTGGCAGACGAGACAAGGTGACTCACCTTCGTATTGACGGTCAGGTAGCGGCCTGGCCCCTTGGACCACACCGTATAAGGATCTTCAACTTGAAGTTCGGCACCATTGCTGTTGGCTACTTGCGCCAACATGGTCATATTGGAGCCTATATTCGTCGCCTCGGTCGGATCGAGAGTATCGTCAATGATCGTGAGCTCTTTATCTAAGGTGGCAGCATTAGGTAGGGTGTTGACCTTTGAAAGCAACTCACCATCGATCCGTGCTACCAATTTTTCCCTAAAGCTAATAAAACCAGACTCATTCAAAAGCGGATCGCCACCAAATTGCGCCAGAGCCGTAGGCGAAAAGGGGGTTGCGGTCTTGGGATCGGCCAAAGATTCAAAGTACATCTCCGCAAAGTTCACCCCGTCCCACTTAAAAGAGGAGAGTACGGTCGCAAATTGACTCCAAGCAATATTGAAGCACGCCGGATCTTCAAGCGCTATCAGCTCTCGCCAGTCCCCTATCGCTGCCTTTCCTGCCTCATTCACCTCTCGGCAATTTGGATACTGCTGCCAGGTAAAGTCATTTACAAACGGTGGCTCAAGCCAAGCGTAAACAAGTATTCCTCTATTGTGCAACGCGTCTATTAGAGATTGATATGGGTAATTAGCACCCGGAGTAACGAACCCAAAGTCCCAAGCTGCGAGCTCAACGGACCGAACGCCAACCAGATCAGACGCGATTTGAGCGTAGTTGAACTTCAAATTCGCTGGAAGTACTCCTGGATCTAAATAAACGGTCGTCTGCAGGGTTTGAGGACCTCGATGGGCATCAAGAAATGTACCGACCATAAGGCCGAGAGAAGGGAGGACTTCATAACCATTTCGACTATCGGCAAAGGGGTCGAACGAGGTCGCGAGAATCCGCCCAGAGCCATATGTGTCGCTCACTACGATAGGCCTACGCCCACCACGATGTGTTGCAGTCACTAACGCGGTTAAGCCTTCTTTGGGCACAAAAGTAGAAAGGGTTCCTTGAAAGTTGGCTGGAACCTTCAAGTTCGGATCATCAACTGAAGAAATTGCCACTCCTGCCGACGACAGCTGTAATTTGAAGGCGCTATCAACAATTGGAGATAGGAGAACGGCTCGTCCACCGTTTTTGACCCAATCTTTTATCTCTGAAATCTGAGCCGCATCAAGGAATGCATCGTTCAGAACAACTAAGTTTCGATAGGTCTTCAAATCTGACGTAGACCCCATATAGCCTACGTAACCAGCTGATCGAAGGATATTCAAGAATCTTGGCCCCTCAGCAGGTGACCCAAAGACAAGAACTGGATCCGCTCCGGGCCACGCAGTCACCGCAATCGGCGTATTAGTAGAGGCATTTGGCGAAGCACTTCCGCAGGAGGCAAGAAGGGGCGCCAACAACGCTCCAAGAAAGACTGAGATACAGATCTTTCGAAAGCGGAGTAAGGATCCTCTTGAACTACGCTGCGATAATTTAAAGAGACTGCTCACCTTGCTCCACATCAGACCACAGGAATCCAAGGCCTCGAGCACCACTTTCACGTCGAATAAGTCGATCCAGTAGTTCAAGCGGTAGTTCTTGATTCAAAAGCTCAATATCATCGAGGGCAAATTGGCCTCGATTCCTATCGAAAGTTTCAGGGCTAGCAACTCGGGGACCCTCACCGAAGGACATTACCGTTCGGCGTTCCTGCCTTCTAACGAGCTTGCTTGAAGAGTTTTCGTGCGGATCCAGAATCGCAACCTGCTTGGTGAATCTAGAGGTCTTAGACCATCCCTTCTTTCGAAAAACAATTCGAAAGATAGCTCTCCAACCTGAGATAAACCAGATGTAAGAGTAGAAGACGTAAAGGTGCGCATAGTAAATGCCTCGAATCACCGATACTTCGGGCGTCGCCTTCAAGTAAAGGTATGCGTAAATGGGCGCAAAGCCAAATGAAAAGAGATACACGATTATCAATGGAAGGCCATAATTCGAGGTAACCGCATCGATGTACTTCATTGGCTCAGATATCAGTATGAGGATATTCGCAAGTAACACTGCAAATATCGAGAGCGACAGGAGTAGCACTGTCATCGGACCAGTCAGGTTATACAACAGATCGACGGTTGCTCCAGGTGACAGCTTTGCCTTAATAATGCGGGGAAAGTGGTACCAGCATTGAAGGTGACCCTGAAACCACCTCGTCCTTTGGCGAATCAGCTTTGAAAACGAAGTAACCCCTTGCTGGGATACATAAGTATCTTGGCAGAATGCGTTGAACCAACCGCGCTCAATGAGTTTAAGTCCCAGGTCCAGATCTTCGGTCAAAAGATTTGACCAAGGTGTCTCGCCCAAGTCCGCCAGTCCGCTAAGCCGATTGAACTGCCCATTACCACCCAAACCTGAAGATCCAATTTGATGCCGTGCGCGCTGGAATATCTCGGTAAACACAAGGAATTCAAAGTCTTGCATGCGTGCCAGAATCGATTTAGCAGAGTTGTACATCCGTACACCAATTTGTACGGCAGCAACCTTTGGATCGTCAAAGTATGGCGCAACCCTACTAAGAGCGTCACTTTGAAGCCTGCCATCGGCGTCGATAATCACTATGACCACTTTACTGGGGTCGCTCGCGATAATCTCAGGAGAAGAGGTGATGGCTCGATATGCCGCATTTAGGGCTTCGCCCTTGCCCTTTCGAGCATCAGGAAGTTCCCGCCTTAGAAGAGAAACCCTTCTGTCGAAGTAGCGTGACACAACTTCAAAAGTGTCGTCATCCGACGCATCGTCGATTACCACAACGCTCTTATTTGAGTATGGAATTTCCAGAAGTCGATCAAGGCTCTTTCCGATTACTTTTCCTTCATTGAGGCAAGGGAGAAGGAAGATGAAGTGAATATCTTCGTTTGTATCTACAACCGCAGACAACGACTTCTTGGTTCGAGAGAGAATGACGTACCCAATGCCGTATACCAAAAACGCAAGTATCAAAATTGGAGTTACATAGCGCACTTCAACACCCTATCAAAAAAGCTCACTATCTAATTCGACAGTAAATGCAGACACCTAAATTTTGATCAAACCTTAATCCATTACAACTTTGAAACTACAAAAGTGTCGCAGCCGAAATAGCTGCGACACTTTCAGAGTCAACGCCTCTCAACTAGAAAGTAGTTGTGCTCGATTGGCCTAACAATGTTGTAGGCGATACGAAGTTGTAGCCCAGGGACTTGATACCATTTACGATTTCCGTTAGAGGAGTGGTGCCGTAACTGGGGTCGTAAAAGAAGCTAGCAAATCCATCGCGAACCACGAGATTGGCCTTGGCCTCGGCAACGATATCGGCTGGAAGTCTCGGAGGATGGTTGTTGAGCATCACTGGCTCGTAATCACCTAGGTTCTCTGGAATAACCGTCGTTCCATAAAGATCATGGACGGTATATGGGAAGAATTGTCCGACTAGCTCGTTATAGTTTGGCGTAGCTGGATTGCTCAACTGTCCACTGAAATAGAGGCGACGGTCGTAGTTGGCAGTCTCCGTATTGCTTCCAAAGTAAGAAGCGAAGGCCTGGTAGTCTACCGATGAGGCAGCGTAGTGCGGCGTAACCCAGAATTTTGGACGAGGGAGATCGACAGATCGTATCTCGGAGAGACCTGCAGCAACTCGTCCCGAAGCCCAAGAGGCACTGTCGTTTGGCACAGGTCCCTCAAAGATAACCCAGTCGTTGTTTTGGCACGGCGATACAAAGCTATAAGGATAGCTGTTTGTCGTTGAGCACTGTCCGCGATAAAACTCAAAGTCATCAGCACTTGTGCCGTCGTATGGATTTGCGATGTTGGAGTACTGATGGGTGTAACCCTCCATCGCCAAATTCCCCCCTAAACGTATCATCTCCTTGAGGGTCTTCACGAAGTTTGCAGCTTGAGGTGAGTTGAGTGGGATGTTGGTAGGCGTACCGTTGCTGTAGGTACCGAGCGGATCAAGCCAGTGAGGAATCAGGTTGATACTAAAAGGAATGTGCTGAGAGTTGAGGTACCTTGCAACGGCGAGCAATTGCGTGGTTGAATCATTGACGTTGACGTCTTCAAGCCGAACTAAGGCCCTATGACTCGACGCATTTGGCAGAAGTGTTGCGTCGATAAGATCCGCCAAAACTAGGTAGCGATCGTTTTCAGCTATGTAAGAAAGGGGATTCTCGCCCACGAAGGTGATGTTACTCGATTGAATTGCATATGGGAAAGAGCTATTACCGTTCGCACGGGCCTGGCTCTGACACGCTACCGCCGTTCCAGTTGATGAAGAGCAATTTGCCATCGCAAGGACGTTTACCATTGCTGGATTAGTGATGTTATCGCCTATTACAGATCCCGCGAGAACGTTGCGGTTTATTGTCTCGCCCTTGTACGATACGGAAGTTATATTATCGCCATCGAAATAACTCGTGGAGGGATCCCAACCGTACTTAGCCTCAAACGCAGTTGTCGCTGATGCTGAAGAGTTATCAAGCTCCCACGCATTTTCACCGAGCCAAAGAACTGGGGTCGACGTTGTAGTCACATCAGTAATCATGGCTTGAGGGAGAGGCTCATTGTAGGTTGAACCCACATAAATGACAAGATTGAACTTAGAAGCCTCACCGGCTACGTAATCCGTAGCGGGTTGGGCGACAACCATGCCACCATGGGTTGCCAGATTCCCTGCGAGAATAGCGTACATTTGTCCAAGGTAGCCCCATGGACCAGTAACGTCGTAAAGGACAAGAGTCTTATTGGGCTCAGATGGTGTTCCCCATGCTGTCGACCCTGGTGCAATCGCCTGCAGTTGACGGGCTATTTCATTTTCATTTGTGTGCGTTTCAGCCGATGCAGCCTTCGGTAAAGCTACCAAAGCAGTCAGCACCGTAGTCGATGCGAGAGCACTTGCAACAGCGACTTTTGCTCCAGTCCGAGCCCTAACAAAACCTTTGAACTCTTTGCGCGCCTCTCGCATCCCTACTCCAAGTCTTTTGCAATCCAACTGAACGAGAACTGTACTATAATTTAAAAATTAGCAATATCTAATGAGAGAAATCTTCACTTCGCCTCACAAAATAACCCAACGACTAACGGTTGAATACCTTTAGGACAACCCCTAAAACCGCCAGTCCTACAACCAAAAGCGCATAACCCCCGAGCGCAAAACCCGTGAAGGCAAGAGCGCTATGTGGTACGCCGGTGGTCTGACTTGCGGCTATAGTTGAAGCGACGCTACCCAAAGTAGTTCCAGTAACGTTACCCAAAGTAGTTAAGGTTGTGTTTACGCCTGACATTGCGACCCCATTCTCTCGTGTTCCATAATACGTATCGGAACCGTCGACCCCTTAGAAAAATCTAATTTATATTTAAGTTTATCACTTAAAATGACGATAACCACTGTTTGCGGTTTTATTTTTAAATTATCTCTAAGAATCGCGCTTGTTTACCACTGAAAGAGGTAATCGTGAGTCCCTGCTAACGGTACCATCCATGCAAAGAGGCTAAAAGCTGGGGAGAAGTTGCATACTCTTCAGTGAAATACCACCAAAATGGACCGGACGAGACGCTGTAGGGCAAGGATAGAAGCAAACCTAGGTAGGAAGATGCGACCTGAGCCTTTGAAGTATCGCTAACCGACGGCGACCCCCACCACCAAGAACCAGTTACACCACTCCCGCCGTAACCCAACTCGCCAATGTAAAGGCTCTGATTCGGAAAGTAAACAGAGTGAAGCGTCGTCATAACTCTAAAAAATGATGCCCCGAGTGGTGCCTCTTGGGGGTACATCGAAATCCCAACTGATGAGATCTTCGCCATTTCATCTGAGTTCAAATTTGAACTTACCCAATTAAAAATGGAGTGTGCAGCGTCATCTTCGCCTAGTTGCCAATAAAGAGTCAGATATAGG
This sequence comes from Actinomycetes bacterium, assembly GCA_021826315.1. GTDB lineage: Bacteria > Actinomycetota > Acidimicrobiia > Acidimicrobiales > Acidimicrobiaceae > Acidithrix. Next base: position 50,660 of record JAKAZZ010000013.1, on the reverse strand, counting down.
GGCGCCGATGAAAGGCTCGCCGCCTTGTTGACCGCATAAGCCACCTTCGCACCCACGTCTGGACCTAGCCAATTACCGTTGACCTCGTTTCCTACTTCCCACGCATCCACATCTTTCAAGGTTGCCAAGATCTGATCGATTCGGCTTTGATAACTGGTTAGTGAATAAGAGGCCATGTACTGCGAGTCCATAAGCTCGATCATCACTTCAATCGACATCGAATGTGCGAGATCGATAGCCCTTTGGTATTGATCGAGCGAGACGTTAGGGTCTACCACGATACGGACCATGGCTCTCGATGGAAAGGTTGCCTTCACGGCGGCCAAAGTGGAAGATAAGTTGTCCAAGGTGTCGATAGTAACTGAGTAGCGAAATTGACTATCGCTTGATCCACTGACTCGAATGTTGGCAATTGAATTTGATATGTCCAATGATAAGTCAACAACTTGGTTTAGCTGCTGCTGATTAACAGATGAACCGAGCGAAGGATCACTGTCACTAGATAACTGGTTATAAAGCTGACTTTGCGCTTGTGAAAGGGTATAGTCATTGAGCTTCGCCATCACTGCCATCTGGCGAAGTTGCGACCTAATACAAAGTGCATCTAGATTGAAGCTTCCTGCACCGGGGACGTCACAGATCAAATTGGAGTAACCGCGATCACTGGGCCACGCAAATGATATTGCAGCCGGGGAGATTGCAAGGTCTACTGCCACGGTAGGAGTTCCCTGATAGAAGGGACCGAGGTCGACTACCTTGAGTGTCGTCGGATCCAACGTAGCATCGTCGTAGCCGTTATTGCCTGTATTGTTCGACTCCACCGAGCGAAATTGACTAAAGGTATAGGCCGCCCCACTACTTTGAAACATCGCCAAATTAGCAGTTCCTACCCCCGATAGAGGTAAAGGGGCCGGCACATTGATGCCTACCGAAGATGTAACGCTCGCTGAATTTTGATCAACTGTCGCCAACGACGAACCGGAGCTTACGGCGGTAGTTGAAGTGGCAGCCAACGAGCTGACAACAGCCGTAGATTGTGTCATCGAAGTGGATGTCTCAAGTGGTAAAAGTGGACCTGGACTGGGCAACTTGGGAGCACCGCCCCCGCAAGAGGCTACAACCCCCGCTAATAGAGTCAAGCCAACGGCAATTCCCAATGCCCGCCAAAAAGAATCAGTTTTTCTAAGCAATCGCTTACAGCTCCGATTTTTTTCATCCTATGGAACTTTGATGGTAACTCAATCTTGGCTATAGATGAAGTCAGACGGTCGGTCACTCTGGCCAAAGAGCCACTTAACCGCCTCAGCCGACCGAATAGCAGCCTTTCCGTCTCCAAAAGGATTTGATCGCCTAGCTATCGAATTGTAGTAGTCACCATCATCAAGTAGTCGCGTGATCTCGCGGACAACATCAACCGGATCCGTTCCAACCAGCTTTGCAACTCCAGCAGCGATAGCCTCGGGCCTTTCAGTAGTATCCCGCGCAACTAGTACGGGTTTACCTAAAGAAGGGGCCTCCTCTTGAATTCCGCCGCTATCCGTCAGAATTAGGGTAGCTCCATTCATCAGCCTGCAAAAGTCTACGTACGGTGCTGGTGAGATAATCTTTACGTTACTTGCCCCATCTAAACCGCTTCTCATTGCACTTTGGACCAGTTCATTTGGGTGCAAGGGAAGGACGAGATCGAACTCCGGGTACTTCTTTGCAATCTTTCCCAATGCCGTTGATACTTGGACCATTGGTTCGCCCCATGATTCCCTCCGATGCATGGTAACAAGAATGTACCTTCGATTCGACGCAAGGATATCTGGAACCTCCGTGGTTTCCAAGTTGTAGCCTCCACCAATGACCTCCAATAAGGCGTCGATCACGGTATTGCCAGTTGTTACGATCCGCTCCTTTGGAATAGCTTCATTGAGCAGGTTTCGAGCAGCTATTGAGGTGGGGGCTAGGTGAAGATCTGCAAGTTGGCTCGTTATACGGCGATTAATCTCCTCTGGAAATGGAGAATATGGATTTGAAGTTCTCAGCCCCGCTTCCAAATGGACGACCTTAGTCTTCGCATAGAAGGCTGCGAGAGCAAGTACGAACGTCGTCGTCGTATCTCCCTGAACGATTACTACATCTGGAGAGATCTTTTCGATAGCACTTGTTGCAAGTTCCATCAACTTTGAGGTGAGCTCACCTAATGAGTTAGTACTGCGAACCAACTCCAACTCAAGGGTTGGCTCAATTGAAAAGACGTCAAGCACCTGTCGCAGTATCGATGTGTGTTGCCCGGTCGTAACTACGTCAATATCAAAGAGTGGATCTCCTTGAAGCGCCTTTACCATCGGCGCCATTTTTATAGCCTCTGGCCTGGTACCGAATCCAACTAAAGCACGTATCGCCACAACGCTCCTTCACAAGTCGCTCAAGGATTTAATCAACACCCGCTAGGAAGGGTATCGACGCCGAAGATAATCGACTTGACACTCCCCTGTTCATCGAAGATTAGGGCCGCGTACGGGTTATGTCCGCCAAATTTAGCAAAATTGAAAACCTCGCACGTAGTTCCTTTAACCGTCGATGTGACAACTTCTGTCGGAGGCATGAAGTTTTTCACTAGAACAGTTGCAAGATCGGAGGGGATTGAGGGGGATAGAGCAAATGTAAACCCCAACACAACTCCATCCTGAACATTCAACGATGAGTAAGTGTCTCGCCCATCTGGAAGGCGAGGCCAATACCCACTTGAATTATTGGGGTCAGAAGTATGTGACGAATTCCACGCCTGAAGCGTAGCTCCAAAGTTAATCAACTTAGCCCTAGGTAATGTCGTCGTCGTCGAGACGACAGTCGAAGAGGCCGAAGTTGTCACCGTAGAATTCGACGAAAACCCACAAGCAGAAAGGAGAAGTGAACCAACTCCCAAACAACCTACTAGCACCGCGCCTCTGTATGTATACGAATACATCAGAATGACCCAGGTAAAAAGCGGCCACCAAAGAAGAAAGCTACTAGCCATAACAGATACGAGATCGCCATTAGCGTCACTACAACAAAGTAGCGACGCCTCTTGGTCAAGAATGCTATACCGACTATTGAAAGTAAAACTGCTGGTATCAACGCTAGAAGGGCACCGGTGACGCTCTTCCCGCTCACGGAAGATGACGTAGCAACCGTTGTACGCTTTGCTATCAGGACCTCCGACTTTGAAACGATACTTCCGCTCAACTTGGCGGTTACAACCAGTCGCGTCGAAGCGGAAAAACGAGGATTACAAGTCGTTAGGGTTAGCGTCGGATTGGGGGTTGGGCTCAAGACAGTCGTATTGCTCGGAGAAACCACCGTAGATCCAGTTACAACATAGGTGAATTGACCCGTATGAGTTGTGAGAACTACCTTGTCGCCCAGGGATAACATATCGAGATTGTAAAAGGGCGCTCCATAAGTCGTTCTGTGCCCGGCGATAGCAACATTTCCGCTCTGGCCGGGTAGGGCTGTTCCGAGGTAATGACCAGGCCCTTCTATCAGATCCGACTCCGAGGTTCCCTGAACAAATGCCATATTCAAACCAATCTTTGGAATCGATATCGAGCCGATGACTGAACCATCGGCCGTAGTCCCATAAAAACCTGTCGAGACTTGATGTTGAAAGGTGGTAAGCAAAGAATGCTGCGTGATCGAAGTTAGTAGGTTTGTTCCCCATAGCATGAAGACAATAAAGAGCACGACCACCGTTGCGAGATAGAGAAGATAGCTCGAGATGAGAGCCACTGTGTCACTTCTGCGGCGTCGAACCACACCTAGATCTCGGGCTGTAATGTCGATATCGCTCATAGATTCGTTACCCATATTTCAATTCAATCTCGAAAGTTGAAGGGACGTCGCTGAGATAATCGGCAACTGATCGCACTTCCATTAAAGTTCGACTCAATCAATGCATCTAGCCAAACAATAATCTTCCTAATCCTCGCATAGATTGATAGTGATTGAATTATCGCCGAATTAAGTGGCAGCAAGCGCATGGGAGCTATCAACCTTGGCATACGTAGTAGCCGCAATCGGCGCAATCCTGTTCGCGGCTACCGTCGCTAACGTACTTAGGACACTCGTGATACCGGGAGGTTACGTAACTCGAACCTCTCGTTTGATTGATCGTGTAGTCATATACGTCTATCACTTTTTCACTAAATACAGTCGTCAGTACGCCCGGAAGAACTCAATCCTTGCATCACAGCCCGCAGCAAATCTATTTTTAACTCTAACTTCCTGGATGCTAACGTTCCTAATTGCAACGACATTGCTACTAGCGCCTAACGGCCACTCTACCTACGATAACTTTCGCGAGGCTGGAGCTTCACTACTAACCCTCGGGTTTGTAACCACCAATAGTCTGTGGGCGACCACCGTCGACTTTTTGGCTGGATTTACGGGGTTGATAATCGTTGCTCTGCAGATCGCGTATCTCCCGACTCTTTACTCCGCATACAACCGACGAGAAACTGAAGTGACGCTGCTAAACGTTAGGGCGGGTAATCCGGCATGGGGTCCGGAGGTACTTCGTCGGAGTCGTATTGGAGCGGTCATGGATGAATTGCCGATCATATATCTCGCATGGGAGCGATGGGCTGCGGAACTTGCGGAAAGTCATGTCTCGTACCCAACGCTCCTCAGATTTAGGTCTCCCGGCTCTGGTACCTCCTGGATAACATCACTCCTCGCAGTGATGGATGCCGCAGCTATGCATCTAGCACTTTCACCATCCGAAGCACCGATGCAAGCACGCCTCGTTGTCCAAGCCGGATACGGTGCCTTGAGACAGATTGGTCGCGCACTGCGAGTCAACTTCAATGAAGACCCTCGGCCAGATAGCGAAATCTCCGTCTCATTTGACGACTTTGCAAACGCAGTAGAACTTTTGCGACGTGCCGACTTTCCCATCGAGCGCACTACGGAGGAGGCCTATCGCCACTTTGTAGGATGGAGGGTAAATTACGAGGAAGTCGTCTTCAAGCTTGCTTACGCAATTGATGCAATCCCCGCTCCATGGGCAGGACCTCGTCGTTGGAAGGCAGTTGAGATCGACTTCCCAACCGTAGTGAACAGAACTCCCGAAAGACCCGAGGGATAAATTTGATAAAGCTTCTATTTTTTGCAAATCTTCGAGAAACCGTTGGCGCTCGCAGTCTCGAGGTGCCCCCTGAAACCCTGGATAAGATCGTCGATCAACTCATTTCAAAGTTCGGCCCCCACTTCAAAGACCAACTCCAGCAGTGCCGAATATGGGTTGATGGAAACGAGGCGACCGTGGGACAAGAGATTAGCGACGGAAGCGAAGTCGCCTTCCTTCCTCCGGTGAGCGGAGGATGCGATCGAGAGACAGCATCAACAGGAAGTTTCTACCTGAGAATAGGTTTGGATTAAATTGATGGAATCAACCACCGACCACAGCAACGACAAAAACTTCGTGTCCGATGAGACTGCACCTCAAACAGGATCTGTAGGCGACAAAATTGATTTCGAAGAGCTAGAAGCCACCATCGATCAACTTGAGGCAGACGCCAGCGAGATCAGTGATTACTTTCGTAGCTAGATAAAGATCAACATTGGTTGTGCTCTTCCCTAATCAAAAAAGGAGGGGGATGTGGCAAGTAAGGTAAATCTGCAGCATAGCGATGGTCTGGCGATTATAACGATCGATGATCCAGCGACAAAAAACGCCATTGATGCTCAATTTGCCGCTGAATTGATAGCAATCTGCGAAGTTATAAACCGCGATTCATCAATAGGTGCGGCCATTATAAAAGGAGCAAACGACACTTTTTGCTCTGGAGCTAACACGAGTGCATGGGAGGGAGACTTTGACCCCGCCTCAAAGGACGGATACTCCCTCATGGACATCATCTACCGATCGTTTTATGTCTTTGGTAATTTGGCGGTTCCAACTATCGCGGCCGTAAGAGGAAGCGCTGTAGGCGCTGGGCTGAATCTTGCTCTAAGTGCGGACCTTCGCATAATGAGCGAAACCGCAAGGCTGATACCGGGCTTCATGAGACTCGGACTACACCCAGGTGGCGGATTTTTCACACTCGCACGGCGGACAATGACTCGGGATCAAGTGGCTGCCTTAGGACTATTCGGTGAAACGACCACCGGTATCGACGCACTGAGAATCGGATTGGCATATGAGGCAATCGACGATAGTCAGGTCGATCACCGTGCAATAGAACTCGCTAAAAAGGCCGCAAGTGATCCCGAGCTTTCACGCCTATCGGTCCGTTCATTTCGATTGGAGACCGCGGCACCTGGAATGAGCTGGGAGACGGCTCTGGAGTTTGAACGGGCTAGTCAAATGCGTAGCCAACGCAGACGCGTGGAACGCAACGGACAATGATCCAACCTAAGACTCGAAAGGAGGCGGCAAGAACTTGCTGAGCTTTAACGACCTGACGAAAATATACGGCGAACGGCCAGCACTCGACCACCTCAGTTTTGATGTGCCACCTGGTGTCGTCTTTGGCTTTCTCGGTCCAAATGGCGCTGGCAAGACCACTGCTATGCGTGCAATCTTCAACTTAGTCAAACTCGACTCCGGCGATGTCACCTACAACGGGGCAACCATAACTAAGAAGCTCGCAAAGAGATTCGGCTACATGCCCGAAGAGCGGGGGCTGTACTCGAAGATGACCGTTTTGGATCATTTAATCTACCTCGCCCGTCTCCACGGAGTAAGTGCAAGTGACGCAAAGAGTAGGGCCATCAGCCTCATCGAAGAACTCGAAATCAAGGGAGGAGGAGGCGCAAAGGTCGAGTCACTTTCCCTCGGAAATCAACAACGCGCGCAGATTGCCGCGACCCTTATCTCGGAACCTGAACTGATTGTAATGGACGAACCATTTTCGGGACTAGATCCATTGAGTGTTGAGATAGTTAGGCGACTCCTCGAAGATAGGGCACGACGAGGAAATTACGTGCTATTTTCCTCTCACCAGCTTGAAGTGGTCGAAGATATGTGTGAGCAGGTCGCGATCATCGATAACGGCCGCCTTATTGTGAGTGACAAGACAGAGACCTTGCTTTCAACGCAAAACCAGTACGTAGTTAATTTGGTCCAAAACCATGTGGAATATGAAGACCTCTTGATCGATGTCGAAGTAGTCGCGAAGACCAAGCACCGCATACTCTTTCGCTCAAACTCAGTAGAAGAAGCAAACGCCATCGTTGGAAAATTTATGAGTCGTGGACTTGTTGAAAGCTTCCAACCTCATCGACTGCGTCTCACCGACGTATTTCGTGAAAGAATTGAGGAGATCCGAAATGGAGGCTGAAAAAGAGTCTGCGGCGATTAATGATAAGTCGAGCTTTAGTTACTCCAATGTGTTTCTAGTAGCCCAACGCGAGGTCAAGCAACGCCTATCTACTAAAGCATTTCGAGTGGCGACGATTATCACCGTCATTGCGGCATTTGCATATGTTTTTGTTCCTCACGCCTTAGCGTCGAAGAGTAAACCGCTCCCCATCGGCGTCGAAGGCGCTTCAAAGCTCTCAAGCGAAATAATGACATCGGTGGCCACGGAACTCGGACAAAGTATCTCCTTCGTTCAATACACCGACCAGTCAAAGCTTGCCAATGACGTCCGAAGCGGAAAATTGAAGCTCGGTTACGAGGCGCCTGACACCTACTTCGTCAATACTTCTAGCGCTACCGATTTGATTCACCAATTTGCAATCACTACCTCAACACGCCTCTCACAGATAAGTGCAACCGAGGCATTGAAACCTACCTCCCAACAACTCGATGCAATCCTAAATCCCGTTCCCGGAAAGATAATCGACGTTGCAAAAGCATCACCAACCAATAAGCTCCCGGCTAAAGATTCACTCTTTGAACTAGTACTTATGTATGTCCTTCTAGGCCAATATGGGGCGTGGGTCATGCTTGGCGTGATTGAAGAGAAGTCGACTCGCGTAGTCGAAGTTCTACTTTCGACCTTACGGCCTATAGAGCTCCTTACAGGAAAGATAGCTGGAATTGCCGTAGTCGCAATCCTTCACGCCGCAGGTGTTATTGCAGCTCTTTGCATCGGACTCTTCGCCATTGGAAGTTCACCAACTGCAACTGTCGGAGCGGCGCTAATCGTATCCGCACCAATCTACTTCATATTGGGATTTGCCTTCTATTCGACCCTCTTCGGAGCAGTAGGTTCTATGGTATCAAGAACCGAAGATGCGCAAGCTGCTAGCTTTCCCATAGTGATTCCAATGCTGGTGGGCTACATCGTTTCAATCGTCTCCCTCAGCTCTTCGACCCCGCACCTTTGGATAAAGCTGGTTGCCTTAGTGCCTGGCGTATCGCCGTTCTTAGCTCCGCCTTTGCTTGCAAGCGGTCAGATTTCGTTTCCTTACTTCCTTGCCACCATCGCCATATCTTTAGTTGCTACAGTCCTCGCCTCCAAAGTAGCGGCTCGAGTTTACGAGATCTCGATACTGCAGATCGGTGCGCGCGTAAACCTCAAAACGATTCGACGCGCCGCTCGTACCACAAGCTAAATAGAAGATTTCTTTGAAATTTCAAAGGTATTGATTGAAGATTGGTCTCTAACTTGCCGAAAATAATGAGCAAGTATGACTTCTACAGCTACAGAACCAGGACAAAATAGAGCCAGTCAAAAGCGGACACCGCGTTCGTTCGACTTCCGTAAGCCGAAGTCCCTCGAGCGCAACCAGCTGCGCTCCCTTCAAATGGTATTAGAGAGCTTCCTACGTGCTGCCTCTTCAGTCCTAACTGCGAATATGCGAATCCCTTTCAGGTTGACCATTGGAGAATTAGAGCAGAAGCCGTGGGAAGAGGTAATTAGTCTCCTCGAAGATCCTGCCTCCATTGCCGTATTTTCACTCCCTCCCCTTCCTTCAAAGGCACTGTGGCATATGCCACTAGAACTTTCGATGCGGCTTATCGACATGAGGCTCGGAGGCAATGGCAAAGGCGATATTCCAAAGAGGCCACTATCTGATCTCGAAAGAGTCATCATCAAGAATCTGACTGAGGACATGCTCGCACAGATCGTTCCAGCATTTGCACCAATTACCTCTATCACGCTCGGCGGTGTCAACCTTGAGGCTTCCACCCAATTCGTTCAGCTCGTATCGCTCTCAGAGATGTGCGTACTGGCTCAGATCGAAATTTCGGCCTCCAATGAGCAGCCGATTAGCACAGCTATTTGTTTACCATTTCCACTTTTGAGACCGATCACCGAGATTTTGAATAACCGGGCCAACCCAATCGAAGACGAGGTCGACCACACCCTCTCACACAATATTGAAAAACGTCTTTATGACGTTCCAGTGGAGGTAACCGTAGAATTCGAGCCTACCCTACTAACCAGTCGAGAGATCGTCTCGCTATCTCCTGGCGACGTAGTTCGGTTATCCCATAGAAAGGGACAGCCACTACGTGTTCGTGTCGATTCAACCGAACTCTATCTAGCTCAACCAACGCAGGTCGGTAAAAGAGTCGCCTGTGTACTTGTCGAACCCGAGGAGACAAAGTGACCGATACTTCAACAGCAAGTCCAACGTCAAACGCCGACAACTCCGTACTTAGCCGAAAGCTCGAAAGCCAGATAGGTCCACTTGGCGTCATTCAGAACGTCGAGATGGAGGTTACGGTAGAGCTCGGACGTGCGCATATGACCGTTCGAGAACTTTTAGCACTCACAAGTGGCGACGTGATCGAGTTAGACCGCCTCGCTACTGCTCCAGTCGACGTACTCGTCAACGGAACGCTCATCGCTAGAGCAGAGGTAGTCGTTGTCGAAGACGAATTTGGAATTCGAATTACTGAAGTCGTTGGAAAAGACGATAACAGCTAAGACGTTTTTATAAAGAGGGAACTGATTTATGTAGCCATGGATTGGCACTTTCCGCGAAAGACAAATTTCGCTAGCAGGAGCCACCCATGTCTATGCTCTTACTTGCAGGTCGCGTTCTTTTGTCTCTTGGGGCAACGATCGGTGCAATATTTCTACTTGCTCGCTTCTACCAAAAGCGAGGGATAACACCCAAGGCAAAGGGTTCGGCTTTGAGAAGGTCGAACGCAATCAACATCGTCTCTCGTGCTAGCTTGGCAAAAGGATCGCAACTTGCCGTAGTAGAGGTTGAGGGACGACGCCTCCTAATTGGTATCTCTCCCAACTCAATCTCTCTGCTCGACCATCTAGGCGTAGATGAAGAGGTTGTCGAGGCCAAGCCCAAAGTCGCAGAGAAGGTTATTGACCTCACTTCAGTCGCCAAAAGCATGCAAGAGGACTCCCTCGCCGATTTAACTGCGATGATTCGCTCCAATGAGAAGGACGCGGAGCACAAAGGTCTAATTTCATCCTTTGAAGAGGTGCTCAATCAAAAGCTCTCGTCGTCGATGCTCTCGACCCTCGCCAAGAAGGGAAGCGCAGTTAGATGAACTTTCTTGCCGCCACATCATCCTTTGCAACGACCACAACTGTTCCAACTGTTGCAATCAACCTAGGGAACACCCTAAGCAAACCCAACCAAAGTATCGTCGTCATTCTTCTCCTGACGTTACTTTCCGTTGCTCCATCTCTACTTATTATGATGACGAGTTTTGTTCGAATAATCATCGTCCTGTCGATAACCAAAAACGCCCTTGGCCTCTCAACGGTTCCTCCCTCACAGGTCTTAGCTGGCTTGGCGCTCTTTCTGACTCTCTTCATCATGGCGCCGACATTTACCCAGATCAACAACGTCGCCGTAACCCCGTATCTAAATGGAAAGATTTCAGCTGTTACCGCGTACAACGATGCTCAGGGACCGCTGAAGACGTGGATGCTAAAGGAGACCCGAACTAGTGAGCTAGCCCTCTTCACCCAGGTAACCAAGCAATCACCTGCTGATCCAACCAAGGTATCTATGACGGCATTGATTCCAGCGTTCGTACTTTCAGAGATCAAGTCGGCATTTATTATCGGCTTTGTTGTCTATATCCCATTCATGATCGTCGACCTCGTCGTCGCCTCGATCCTCATGTCGATGGGAATGATGATGATACCGCCCTCGCTCATATCGCTTCCCTTCAAACTTCTCTTATTTGTTCTCGTAGATGGTTGGACACTTGTTGTCCATGGATTGTTAGTGAGCTTTAGATGACCGATACCGCTGTTATGAACATCGCTGGACAGGCGCTTTACATTATCGGAAAGATAGCAGGCCCAATACTTGCAGTCACTCTGATAGTTGGGGTTGTGATTTCGTTCCTTCAGGCGATTACGCAGATTCAAGAGGCAACACTCACATTTATCCCCAAGCTAATCGCAGTTGCTGCAGTCATTTTCTTCGCCGGCCACTGGATGATAGGGCAACTAATCACATTCACGGATCAACTCTTCGCGCAGATTCCTCAACTTCTAGCGAGCTAGCATGACCATCTCGGAGCCCGTCCTTCTAACATTCCTAGCTGCAATGATTCGGATCGGTGCATTTCTCTTCATCGCACCACCGTTTTCATCAAAGCAGATCCCGACGACGCTTCGAATTGGCCTATCCATGGTTCTCGCACTCCCAGCGGTAAAGATAATCAATATTCCAAGTGGAACCTTTGCTACTCCAAATTCGACCCTATTTTTCCTTCTTCTACAGGTTGCCCTTGGACTTGGCCTTGGGATGATTATCAACTTCTTTATGTCGATCTTCTCTGCAGGAGGATTTCTATCTGGAATGCTTGGAGGTTTTTCACCTCCGCCTCAATTCGACCCTCTTAGTCTCAACCAGAACTCTCCGCTCGGAATTTTCTACGAGATGATCACTACGGTCCTCTTATTTACCTCTGGTGCTTACCTCTTTATTCTCAAAGGCCTCTTTGTATCGCTCAAGATAACAACGATAGGAAACTACAACGGTCAAGCGCTCGGCAGTATAATCATCAGCGATTTCTCGACCTTCTTTTCCGCAACATTACAGATCGCCGCGCCCATCGCCGCTGTCATCTTTACGATCCAGATTCTGCTATCGATACTTTCGAGGGTCTCGCCCTCAATGTCAATCTATGCCTTGAGTTTTCCCATACAAATTCTCGCAACTATCTTCATCGTATCGCTAGTAATCAGCAATCTTCCAGGGCTAGTTCAGCTAATAACGACTCAATCGGTCTCTTCGATGATGGACTTCGCTCGGTTCTTGGGGAATTAGCAGATGGCAAAGAATAACGAAAAAACCGAAAAGCCAACTGCCAAGCGTCTGAAAAAGGCGCGCTCTGAAGGACAGATCGCTAAGTCACCGGAGCTCTTCTCTTGGCTAAGCCTCTTGGTCGCCTCCTTGGTCCTACCGTCGCTATTTTCAGGGATGGCCGCCAAGATTGACTCTCTCATCTACCTCATACCTCAGGCATCAACAAACCTCAACGCTTCAACGGATCTGCAGATGCTCAGTACTGGATTCGGTGACTTCGTCTCCATCGTCGGACCTATTGCAATTGCAGTCACTATCGCCGCAATTGCAATATCACTGGCCCAAACTGGCTTTGGGCTCTTCTATAAGTCAATAACTCCAGACTTCAAGAAGATCAACCCCTTCAAGGGAGTCAAGAAGATATTCTCTCCGAATGGCTCAGTTGAAGCACTGAAGGGAATATTCAAGATGACCCTGATAGGAGGTCTTGGCTACTCACAGACTCGAAGTCTCTCCAACCTCCTCTCTACCAATTCAACTATCGACCTTGGGACGATAATCACCGAGACGTCATCGATAATTCTTAGCGCAACACGTACAATTGCCCTTGCCGGCCTCGCACTAGCAGTATTTGACTACGCCCGCCAACGCCGTGAGCTGATGAACAGCTTGAAGATGTCGCACCAAGATATAAAGGATGAGTACAAGGAGGATCAGGGGAATCCGGCAATAAAAGGGCGCATTCGTAAAATGCAGATTCAGCTATCGCGATCTCGCATGATGGCCCGCATCGAGGAGGCCACCGTGGTGGTAGTCAATCCAACCCACTTTGCAGTTGCGATACTTTACGATCCAAAGGTAGCCACAGCACCCAAGGTTGTTGCTAAGGGCAAGGACTATGTCGCATTTGCAATCAAAGAGCGAGCGCAGAGCGCAAAGATTCCAATCGTAAGTGATGCTCCACTAGCAAGGGCTCTTTACGTTTCGACAAATTTGGAAGAACAGATTCCCTTCGCACTCTATCGTGCAACTGCCAAGCTAATTGCATATGTATATCGCCTCTCCGCATTCGCTAGAAGTCAAGAGACGACTCACCACACTGCGAAGAACGAAATTCCAACCGAGCTATTGGACAAGGCTGCGGCGCTAAAGTAGTTTGCCGATGACGACTATCTTGCCCGACGCAATCGATATTCTCGAACTATCGAACGAGTGAGCTTTGCTCGTCGCTCACAGTCACCTTGCCATTTAAATAACGACGATAATCTTCAATGAAAGTGGCTGGGTATCTATGACCAAATGGATCAGTGGCATTCCTAACATCTTGAACGAAGTCAGATGCGACCTTGTAATCTCCAAGTTTGGCTAGAGCTCTAGCACAGAGCAACTTACAGTAGTTGTCGTTTGCACCGCGTTCCCTAAGCGAAATCGCCAAACTCATGGCATAACGTGGATTACCGAGGTGGAGATATTGCCGCGCGAGCATGTCCGTAGCCCTTAGCCAAATTACGGGATCACTAGCCATGCCACGGGCCTGGTCAAAGTACTCGCAAGACTCTTCGAACTCCCCTATAGATACATAGGTGATGCCGATCTCAAGTGCGCGACTTGCAATAGCATTTCGATCCGAAAATAGCTCTAGGTGTTCACGGAGATCCTCAAGTGCGATCGCGAGATTTCGGCGTGAGGTCCGAAGATAGCCATCCTCGTTACGGCCACCAAAGTCCTGAATCGATAGCAGCGATGGATCGATAAAGCGCGCAACAGGCTCAATTCCATCCTCAGTCAGAAGTTTCTCGTTTACCGGATTGAACCATCGGAGACTCCCTCGACGAAAGAGTCGAACGCTGTTGATGCGGTAGTTTCCACCAAATCGTTCAGGGCGCAAGATATCCGTTTGAATGCGATAGCTAGCTACGTCTTTCGACCCTTTCAGGGAAACCAACAAGCGAGGAACGTCTCCTTCTACCAATTGGTCAGCATCGATTGACAAGATAAAGTCACATTTAACCTGTGCGATTGCAAAGTTTCGAGCATCAGAGAAGTCATCGCACCACGTATACGAGTGGACTTCAGCACCGAAACTCTGTGCTACCTCTCGGCTATGGTCGCAAGACCCGGTATCGACGACGACGATCTGATCGGCCCACGTCGCAACAGCCGGCAACGAAAGGTGCAGGTTCGCCTGTTCATCTTTGACAATCATCGCAATTGCAATCGCCCGATTCATACAATTTTCTTCGACATAGGAGTTGATCTTCTTGATTCAAGCAAGGAAATAATGCAGCAAATTACTCGCAAGTTGCTTCCTTTTTGCGAGATTCCAGCCTTCAAAGATGTGATTTACGAATTTTTCAAGTACCTTCGGTTGCGTGACGAAGATTAGATAGGCGCATGGAAGGCGATTTAGCGATCACGATGGTCGCACCTTAGTAGATAGATCGACCGTGAAGCCAGGTAAGTGGACGCTCTTTGGAGTACCGATAGCAGTTGCAGCAATAGTTGTAATGCTTGTCGTTCCGATTCCATCGGTATTGCTAGACATCTTTATCTCTATAAATATAACATTCGCCGTTTTAGTTCTGATGATGGCAATTCGCGTCAACTCGGTATTGGAGTTTTCAGCCTTCCCCTCCGTACTCCTTATCGCAACTGTCTTTCGCCTAGCCCTCAATATCACCGCTACGCGGCTCGTTCTTCTTCACGGATTCGCAGGCTCAGTAATTCAGAGTTTTGGAAATTTTGTCGTCGGCGGAAGCCTGGTAGTCGGACTCGTAGTCTTCTTTATCCTCTTCATTGTCCAATTTGTGGTAATCACGAATGGCGCAGGCCGCGTAGCTGAAGTTGCCGCTCGATTTACCCTAGATGCCATGCCGGGAAAGCAGATGGCAATCGATGCCGATCTTAATGCTGGCCACATCAACGAGTCCGAGGCACGCAAACGCCGCGAAAAGATCGCGAAAGAGGCAGACTTCTATGGCGCAATGGACGGTGCTTCAAAGTTCGTAAAGGGCGATGCGATCGCAGCCGTGATCATCACTCTCATTAACCTGGTGGGAGGCTTCGCCGTCGGTGTCTTGCAAAAGCACCTGTCACTAAGTCAAGCTATCTCAACGTACTCTCTCCTCAGCGTCGGTGACGGCCTCGTAAGCCAGATACCCGCCCTTCTCCTATCTGTCTCAACGGGTCTTATTGTCACAAGATCAGCTGGGAACAGCGACTTTGGTTTCGATCTGATATCACAATTTCGAAGCCAAACTCACGCGCTTCGCCTAGCGGGTGGAATTATCGCCGGAATCGGAATTCTCCCTGGCCTTCCCAAAGTGCCATTTCTTCTGGTAGGAAGTACGGTATTTTTCCTAGGTCGACGGGCTGAGAGCAAGAGTCAAATCGAGGCCAAAGAGGAAGAGCCAGAAGATGACTCCATCACGCCGCTTCCAATCGACACTCCCGAAACCCTCATTTCGAATATGAAGGTCGAGCCCCTCACGTTGGAATTGGCAGTCGACCTACTAGATCTCCTAGATCCAACCAACGGAGGCGATCTTCTCGATCGAGTTAGAGGACTACGGCGAAAGATCGCCAACGAACTTGGGTTAATACTTCCTCCCGTTCGGACTAAGGACAATATCGATCTCCCAATAAATGAGTATGCAATCGCAATCCACGAGGTAGAAGTTGCAAGAGGCCGCGCACCCCAAGGGCGATCTCTGGCAATCGGTGGAGATTTAGCAACTATTCCAGGTGAGTACGGAAAAGAACCGGTCTTTGGCTTGGATGCAAAGTGGATTCCAACTTCGATGAAGCAGCAGGCAATCATGCTTGGCGCAACTGTAGTAGATAGATCCTCGGTGATTACAACTCACATCTCTGAGATCGTAAAGCGTCACGCAGGTGAGTTAATCAGTCGACAACAGGTTAAAGAGCTAATTGAAGCAGTGAAGAAGGGGAACGAGGCTGTCGTAGAGGAGATGACCAGCGCAGGGATCAACCTATCTGAGGTTCAGCGCTCGCTCAAAGAACTCCTCGAGGAGCAGGTACCGATTCGCGACCTCTCTCGAATCCTAGAGGCAATTACGGAAAGGGCGCGGATCTCCCGCGATCCCGACCAGCTCCTCGAGGCTGCAAGGATCGCCATAGGACCATCAATCGTTGCATCGAAACTCACTGACGGAGAGCTACCAATTATCACATTGGATCCTTACGTGGCTGCACAGCTTCAAGAATCACTCAAGATCACAGACGCAGGACTAGTTCTTGGGATTGAGCCCACCTACCTGCGTAGAGTAATTGAAGAAGCCGCAAGCATCTTCAACGATAGCGAGACTAAGGGAAAGTCACCGGTCTTGTTAGTTCCTCCACGCTTGAGGACACCCTTATACCGAGCAATTCATCCAATGCTCCAGAGAATATCAGTACTTTCGACATCGGAACTTGGCGGATCCTATCGCCCCAACATAGTAGGAGTGGTTAACGTTGCCAACGCAAGCGCAATTTGAAGGTGAATCCCTAGAGGCACTAATCATGAAGATTAAGGGCACCTACGGAGGTAGAGCAAAGATCGTTAAGGCAGAGAAAATCAAGCCAGGAGGGCTAAAGTCGTTCGTTGCAAAAGAGCGCTTCTCGGTCCTTGTCGAGATCTCCGATCACGACTCAACGCTAACAAAGAAGAAGGCACCATCGATAAGCGAACGTAGAGCTGCACCGCATCTCGATCGTCTGGTCCAAGATCCCTCCGAATTCGCAGCACGTTTAGCAAGAGCATATGGAGAAGAGACCCCTGCCGTAGAGCACAGAGCCGCTCCGGCCTTTTCGCTTCCATTTCCTAGCCTTTTCAAAGGCGACGAAGTAGTTGTAGATGGGGAGCTAGTTCAAGAGACGCGGTCGAAGCAGTCATCAAAACTTCGATCAAAGAGTGGTAAGGAAAAGAGTGTTTCTCCTCCAATCTGGACCCGTCTATCCAAAAAAACTGACTCAAACGACGATAACGATGTCGCCACGGCAGTTATATTCAGCGATGCATTTCAAAGCGAACTCTCGCACGCTTTCAATGCGAACAAGGTAAGCACTAGCGAAGAAGTCAACGAAGATGACTTCGACACCGATGAACTAGCGGCCGAACTCTATCGTGCAATAAGCGAAAATGCCAGATCTAATGAGTTTGATAGTCCCGAAATCCACCAGGATACCGTCATAGATCTAACCGCCGAAGAGCCTGCGGTTGTCGACATCTCCAAGATTGCGGAACGCAACGAAGATATCCGAAGTAGGGCACGTAATGCGCTGGTGCAACTCGATGATCTCCAGGTAAAGAAGGAGCCGAAGGCTAATCGGACCAAGGGGGATCCTATTAGTTGGCTCGAAGAGAGGATCGAAACTCTAACTCGAAATCTACACGACGACATCTCGTCTAGCAAAGAACTTCGGGATAAAGTTGCTGAGTCCGACGCCATATCCAAATCGGTCACATTTATCATTGGAGAGCAACGCCAGCTAAGGGCCTTCGCCTATCTCGTAGTCGACGCCGACGCACGCCTCAACCACCAAAATTCAGCTACGCGTCTTGAACTGGCCAAGAGCCAAGAGCAGCTAGGTGCGGCACTTGATGGACTTTCCGAACTACGCAATCCACCACACATCGCAGTCGAAATCGATGATGAGACTCTAACTCTCGAGGACGTTGCAGAAGCTCGCTCGGTAGTAGCCGATAACGTAACTTACATCATCATTGACGAGAGGTGGTCGCGGGAGTACGTTGCCGATATGATCAAAGCAATCGGCGGCGGAAACGTCATTGGCGTAGTCTCGTCAAAACAAGCCGCTGATAGGTGTTTACCATTTTCGGTAAAGTCGATGATCATCGATCCCGTCAAGCTGCAGTCAAGTGCCATAAGGCCACGTCGAACCCTCAACGACAAGGAGTAAGGCGGTTCACATGAGAGGCGTACATTTTCGACCAAAGCTTACGGTGCTCGTAGCAGTAGCTATCTCGTATACTTCGTATACCTCGTACTCACAGGGGAATATTACCCTCGATGATCTTTTAACTCGGGTGATGGTCGCTCTCGCAATCTCATTTATTGGGATCACACTGATCAGTTATCTATTAGCTGTATTTGCTGCCCAGTCGATGGCAAGCGTTGAACTACTCAATGCCGCACGTCAAATCGAAGAGTCTCCACTCCCACAGCTCGGCGATGGAACTCCTGGAGAACTACCAAACGGTAGCTGAGCCAAGGTTGTTCAAGACGATGGGCCGTAGAGTTGGTGACGAGCAAATCTTTGTTCTTTCGCCACTTCTCTACGGCTCTTTCTATCTTTCGGAAGTACTCACACGAATCCGCACTACACAGATAAAAGTGTTCACTCAATAGAACGCAAAAGTAACCATCGAGCTAGATCAAAACTTTCAATCCAAACCTTAGATCTTGCCTTGGACGGATGCCTGTCCAAACAAGGCAATCACCCTACTTGCGGTAGTTGCCATTGCCAACGAGATCGTTCAGAACTCTGACTTCCACAGACAAGTAGTCGAGCGCAACAAATATTGCCTTTGTTGCGCTCGATCTTCCAAAGATATCTCTCGTCTTGTTATCCCAGTGTTGGAACCGTAGTGAGCGTAGGGGAGATGTTTTGAGCGAGTGTTGGCGAAGTGGTCAGGTTATTTGATAGACCAGTCGAGATCGCAGAGTTCAAGATAACGATGTCAACTCTTCGATTTTGAGACATGTGAGTAGGTGTATCGTTCGGATAAAGAGGCCGAGTATCTCCAAAGCCGGTGGCACTAATCCTCGCTGGGTCGACATTCCCGCTCGCAACTAGATCTTGGACAACATTTACAGCACGCATCGCAGAAAGTTGAAGATTGGATGAAAATGGCCCCCCGACGATCGGAGCATTGTCAGTATTACCTTGAACTTCAATATTGTTTGGAAGTGGTGCGATTATCTTTGCTATTGCAGCTAAAACCGGCAAGCCGCTGCTCTCTATAGTTGCACTGTCACTAGCGAAGAAGACCTTATCGGTCAAGATCCGCACCGTGACGCCCTGGGAGCTATCGATCACAGAGACCGAACTCGCCACGCCAGCCGCACTAATCGACTTTTGAAGCTGAGCCGAGAGACTCACCGCTGAAGATGATCCGTTATTTGCTGGAGATGATATCGAGCTGTGACTTGCCTGGCTTCCTGGAGACGAGACGAGGGAGTTTTGCGAAAGGATGCCCGTCCCTCCCTGTTGGAAGCTATTTATATTCGGCGAGAAGGCTTGGACCACACCGGTTCGAAACTCCATGAACTTCTTCACGGATATCGTCGACATAGCAAAAAGCACTACGAAGAGAACCATCAGAAGTGTGATCATATCAGCGTAAGTGAGCAACCATCGCTCTGAGTGCTCACTCTCCTCGTCTTCGTGTTTCTTTCGAGGATGGTGGATTGTGGGAGCGGTATGACCTTTAGCACTCATTACTACGCTGCCTTCTTCTTAGCGGCCTTAGCGGCTTCGATCGCTTCACGCTCCTTTGGAGCCAAGTAAGTAAGGAGTTGTTGCTCCACAATTCTTGGAGCGAGGCCACCTTGGATCGCTAGGATACCGTCAACGACGAGTTGCTTTCCCTTTACTTCGAGTTCACCGATACGATGCAGCTTTCCTTCAATCGGAAGCCAGATGACGTTTGCTGTCATAACGCCCCAGAGGGTAGCGGTAAAGGCACCCGAAATAGCCGGACCTAGGGTCGATGGGGAAGACAGGTTCGCAAGAACGTGGATAAGTCCCATAACTGTACCCAAGATACCGATGGTAGGTGCATAACCACCCATATCCTTGAAGACTTTGCCGGCCGCCTTGTGGCGTGCCTTCATAGAGTCGATGTCGCCTTCAAGGACTGTTCTGATGACCTCTGGATCAGAACCATCGACCACCATTTGCAACCCCTTTTTCATAAATGGGTCTTGGACCTCTTTGGCAGCTGACTCGAGTACGAGTAGGCCTTCCTTACGGGCTACCTCTGCAAACTTTACTAGTTCAATAATTGCATCGTCGGGAGTCACGACCTTTGCGAGCATCGCAGACTTTATCCCACCGATCATCATCGATAAGTCCTTTAACCTCAATGTTGCTAACGTGACACCGATGGTGCCACCAAAGATTAGCAATAAGGAAGAGGGTGCGATCAAAGAGGCAGGGTTACCACCGTCCATAACCATCGATACCATAATCGCTGCTAGTGCGACACCTATGCCGATTGGCGTTGCGAAATCCATTTCTGCGCCTCCGCTAAATCTATTCTTCTGAATCCATCACTAAACGCAAAGAAGGAGGTGGATCGCCCTTACGACCGAGGTAAGCCGCCTCCGCTAATATTTCGGCCTGGAATCTCTTGACCTTTTCGACAACCTCGTCAACTGGTTCTCGAACTATGTAGTGGGTTCCATCACTAAGTACCAAGATCGTGTCGGGATTTGCTTCAACTCTTTGGATAAGGTCCGCATTGATCACCATCTCTTCGCCGTTTAGTCGAGTGACACCTATCATTGCGGTTCTCCAAACACATCTTGTGCATTCCAACACATAGAGTTTCGGCACTATCGAGATAGATGTTAAAAAATTCATGGAAACAAAAGAGCGGGGAGCCGTAATGCTCCCCGCTCAATCGACTTGCTTTGTAATCTCTTACTAGGCCATCTGGACGAGTGCTTGCAACACAGTCGACGATGTTGATACAACCTTGGTATCAGCCTGGTACGCGTTTTGGGCAACGATAAGGTTCGTCAATTCCGTTCCTAAGTCCACATTCGAACTCTCAAGAGAGCCTCCAAGAAGTTGACCCCGTCCGCCAGTTCCAGCGGTGCCGATCTGCGGAGTACCCGAGTTCAGCGTCGTCTGATAGTCAAGATTACCGACCTTAGTGAGACCTTGTGGATTGGAAAATATCGCTAGAGCGACTTGCCCAAGGGATTGAGTCCTACCGTTGGAGTATGTGCCCGAGATGGTACCGTCAGAACCTATCGTGAAGTTCTGAAGAGAGCCTGAGCTATATCCATCCTGGCTTGAGACTGCGACAGTCGAACTACCCGAAAACTGAGTAACCGCGGCTGGAGTACCGGCAGCTGGATAGTCGAGGTTCATGGTGTAGCCCGAAGCAAGGTTGTACCCGGTAAAGCCAGTCAACGGTAGCGGTGTCGTTGAATTCATCTGGCCAGAGGTGGCATTGAAGGTGATAGTTCCGGTTCCAAGACTCTCTGTTCCACCGCTAGTGGGATTCTTGGTCGTGACTGCCACGTCCCAACTATTCGCAGTGGACGCAGTTCCGGTATAGGTAATGGTGATCGGAATTTGATTTCCAAGC
Organism: Actinomycetes bacterium; assembly: GCA_021826315.1. Lineage (GTDB taxonomy): Bacteria > Actinomycetota > Acidimicrobiia > Acidimicrobiales > Acidimicrobiaceae > Acidithrix. Next base: position 29,146 of record JAKAZZ010000013.1, on the reverse strand, counting down.
GCGTCGTATGCCGTCGTCGTTGCCGTTAGGGATGGAGGGGTACCGACCCCATTCCAAACGGGCAAATTTCCGCCCATGGTAATGTTGGCCGTTGCCTGTGGATTTGCAGCTTGTCCCTGCGGGATGCTCAAAGGGCCAGTAGGACCGGTAGTTGTGATGACTCCAGATCCATTGGGGGACCACCCTTGCACGAGAGCTCCTGTTTGAGTAACAAGTTGTCCGTTCCCATCGAGCTTAAGGTTTCCTGCACGGGTGTAATAGGTCTGTCCATTCTGATTGGCAATCAAAAAACCATTTCCCTGTATCGCAACGTCAGTTGGGCTACCAGTCTGAACGTTAGTTCCTTGGGTAAAGCTGACTGCAGAGCCACTCACCCTAACTCCGGTGCCTACAAAGATTGGGTTTACTCCACCGGTGCTTCCGGTCTGGGGTGCCCCAGCAGAGGAAACCTGCTGATAAAGTAGGTCGGAGAATTGCACCGTCGTATCTTGATAGCCGGTTGTATTCACGTTCGCAATGTTGTTTCCAATATTGTCGAGCATCGCCTGCGAAGCGTCGATGCCTGAGATTGCTGCCGAAAGTGACCTTGTCATTTCTATTACTCCGTTTCTATATTTTTAGCTAAGCGATCGATGTAACGCTTGAAAGTGGAACTGATGAAGAACCAATATTCAACTGCGGGCCGGAAGAAGTCACCTGTACAGAGGAGACTGTTCCGCTAAAGGGTGTACCGTCGGAGAGAGTCCCCGAGATCGTACGCCCTATCATCGAGGAGGAGGCCATTACACCAATCTCCTGATTACTCTGCGTCGTCGACGTCTCAAGGTTTTGGAGAGCCTGGACCATCGTCAACTGCGAAGTCTGAGTTATGAACGTCGTTGGATCCGTTGGGCTCAACGGGTTCTGGTTTTGCAACTGTGCAACCAAGAGCTGCATGAACTCACTTGAATTCATCGAAGCAAGGGCGTTCGTCGCGCTCGCCGACGAGGCCGAACCAGACGTCGCCGCTGTCGATGACGGTGAGGAAGCTGCCTGACTTTGGCTCGCCGGGGTCGATGAGGTGAACGACGGTGCTGAAACTGCCGGAATCGTTGGCATTGGGATCGATGAAATTGGCGTTATGGACATTTATGCTTCTCCTAATCCTTTCATGAACTACAAAGTGACGTCTACGACGTGGGCCGACGTTATGACGATCTGCGGCGGTTGGGCCATAGCCTCTACCGGGGTGGGCGACTGGTAAGAGGTAGAGGGCTGTTGGTTCTGCCTTTGATTTCCTTCGCCCCTTCCCCCACTTCCTCCGCCTGACATATCTATGGTTGTTGCTAACCCAGAAGACTTTGCAAGCTCGTTTGCGATCATCGCTGAGTGCTTCGTAAGTAGATCTGCGGTCTGAGGGTTGGTTGCCCCCAGTACAACTGTCATCGACGATCGATCCACCGAAAGCGTTGCGGTGATTGGACCAAGATTTGCCGGAGACATAGAGAGTTCAACAGTTGTCGAGCTCCCACTATGCGGCGCCAAAGAGATCGCGATATGCGAAAGTGGCGTTGATAGGTCAGTAGGCGGCGAGTAGCTTTGTGTAAAGTCAACCGCTACTGAGACTGGTCGATTGACTGACTGCGGGAGTGAATTTAGCGCCTGGTTGATTGCGCCCTCGAAAGAGTTGGCCGCAGGGGGCTGGCCCTGCGAATTTGCACCAGGCACGTTGTCCGCCTTGGTACCCTGACCTATCAGAGCTCCCTGAGATGCTCCCTGCAGAGCCGTTTGGGGACCCTTTGTAAGTAAATCACCTACTTGGTTCGAAGATGCGGCAGGTATTTGGACGAAATTCGAAGGGTTCGAAGGCGATACCAGAGGTGAAACCTTTCCTTGGAGCGGTGCGTTGGTCAACGGCTGATCGCCTTTTACTTGGAGCGGTGCGTTAGATAATGGCTGATCAACTTTTGCTCGTGTCGCCCCCATCGCCCCAACCGAGACAGTACTAGCAGTCAACGTGACTGCTTGAGTCTTCGTCATTGGGCTTGATTGAGCCGATTGAAATTGCGAAATTGCGACTAGAAGGCTTGGAGAAGTTACAGCGGATGTATCCGTTGGCGTCTGCTGCACGCTTGAAGAAGCTCCCAAATCAATCTTTTTGGTAGTGGTAGCTCCGCCCTTTGAGCCGCCCTTTGAAACACTTTGGTCGCTAGCTACCACCAGAGTTGACGGGTTAGGGATAACAGTATTTACTAGGTCTAGACCTTGGGGCGTCGAAGGTTTAGTCACCGAAGCGGCTAGACCTTTTGCTGGTGTACCATTCGAAGGTGTCTTAGCGCTATCGATCTGTGGTGAAGTCGCATTCGCCAAAGCATCTAGTGCATTCGCCGGCACCGTTTTCGGCTTGCTACCCGAAGGGTCGACCTTGGCGGACTTTAAATCAACTGCAGACGATACCGCAGTTAGTATTTCCATCAAAAACGTGCCACCACCATTGGATGCGGCATTCGAATCACTAGGAATACTTCCAATTCCCGATGTGGTCGATGTCTGCGTTGGAGCTGAAGCTACCGAGATCATCAATTACCTCCATTCATTGCAGAGTTGACGGCTTTGACGTAGTTGACCGTCTCGGGGTAAGGCGGTACCCCACCGTACGACTGGACCGCTCCATCACCTGCGTTATAGGCAGCGGCGGCAAGGTCGTATGAGCCAAAGGCATTTACCTTTTGACTAAGAAGTTTCGCTGCTCCATATATCGAAGAGACTGGGTCACTGGTGGATATTCCATTTGCAGCCGCGGTAGTGGGCATTATCTGCATCATGCCTTGGGCTCCAGCCGAAGAGACCGCCGACGGATTGAAGTTTGACTCGACCTTCGCGATAGCTAACAAAAAGTTCACGTTTATGCCGTTCTTAGCTGCAGCGCTTTCGAAGACTGGCAGGTACGGACCCGCTTCATTTGCGAGAGTTGAATTTAGAGTTGCAGATGAAGTTTGGGGTGCTGGGGAGATCCGGACGATCGACGTTGGTGTCCCAACTTGGTCCACCCTAACTACCGCTCCTTGCTCGGGCGCATCGATCATCTTTCCATTACCGATATAGATACCGACGTGAGAGGCTGGCGATCCATAGAAGACGAGGTCGCCAGGTTGAGCCGAAGAAAGTGACGCGACAGGAGTTCCGACTGACTGCTGTTCGGCCGCAGTTCGAGGAAGGGAGATCCCCTGGTCGGCGAAGACCTTTTGGACAAGGCCTGAGCAGTCGAATCCAGTGGTCGGCGAAGAGCCACCCCATTGATATGGAACACCGATGTAGGTGGCCGCATCAGCTACAATATTTGCTCCACCGTTACTTTGACCACTCGAGACAATCGGAGTCGACGCTATCGGCGCTTGAGCCAAGGCATTAGACGGCGTCGCATTGGAGAAGCTTGGTGCGGAGCTTGGTGAGGAGCTTGCAGCGAGCGTTACTGGAGTGGCGACGGCCGCCGGAGCTTGGGCAGAAGTTCCCGAAGCCTCCGATAAAAGTGTTGCAAAAGAGGGGGCTTGGCTCGATATCTGTTGCGCTAACTGTTGCCCAATCGAGGACATGGAGTTCATCTCGCTCATGATGGTTGTAAGTGGAGCAAATGAGACTCCAGTAGGGGCCAATGAGGTCATATTCGTTCACCCTCCCTGTTTTGAAGCCACATCATGCTGGCCACTTCGTCGGTCTCTTTTTGTTCCTGACGTTCAAACTCTTCGATATAGGTCTCATGAGCCCGATTACGAAGGCGATCGTAGGACTCTGACTCGATCTTGGTAGATTGCCATTCGACTTGACGCTTCGTTCGTCGCTCCTCCGCCTCGCGGAGAACATTTACAGAAAATTCAATCTGCCTCAAATGAAGGTCATTGATCGCCATGAAGGCAAAGAGGTCAAATCGCTCACGCGACAGTTGCACGTCTGTGTTAGAAGAGGCCTGCACTGCCACATCTAAACGCTTTTTAGATGAAGTTACCTCGAGTTCGGCGCGCATAAGGTTGCCCCGCGCCTCCTCCTCTTTTAGATGTGCTATCCGCATAAGCGGCTCTAGTTGAAACTTGAATCGCTTCATCTACCAATCCCGACGCTCGTCTCGTCGAGAAGCTGGCTCAATCTTTGAAAAGCTTCATCAACATCGGCGGCGTCGTCCATGGTTTGCCGTAAAAATTGGTCGATAGCGCCCTTTGACGCTATCGCTAAATCGATCTCCCGCGAGCTTCCCCTTTGATACGCACCGACCTCGATTAGGTCACGTGCCTCTCGATAAGAGGCAAGGCGACTTCTCGCCTGGTAGACCAGAGCTCTGCGCTCTGGTGAAAGGATCGCTCCTTCGAGTCGACTTACCGACTCAAGAACGTCAATGGCCGGGTAGTGACCTGAAGTTGCTAAGCGGCGAGACAAAACTATGTGGCCGTCGAGGATTGAACGCGCCGCATCACTGATCGGCTCGTTCATCTCATCTCCGTCTACCAATACGGTATACAAGCCGGTGATACTTCCTTTTTCGGAATTTCCCGCACGCTCAAGCAACTTTGGAAGGAGCGCAAAAGCTGACGGAGGATAACCTCGAGTTGCTGGGGGCTCACCCGCACTCAAGCCAACTTCGCGCTGGGCCATTGCTAGACGAGTAAGAGAGTCCATCATCAGTACTACCCTCTTACCGTGATCGCGGAACCACTCTGCGATCCGAGTTGCAGTCATCGAAGCTCTAATACGAACGAGTGCTGGCTCGTCAGAGGTGGCGACGACAACTATGCTCCTCGCGAGCCCCTCAGGACCAAGGTCGTTATTTATGAACTCGCTGACCTCTCGACCGCGCTCACCAATGAGTGCTACAACATTTACATCGGCATTGGTTCCTCGAGCGATCATCGAAAGCAACGTGGACTTTCCAACTCCTGAACCGGCAAAGATTCCAAGACGTTGGCCTACGCCGCAAGGGATCATGGTGTCGATAGCCCGCACTCCTAAGGGGAGTTGACTTGCTATTGCACCTCGAGAGAGCGGTGCTGGGGGTTCTCCGTGAATGGTGACTAAGTCCCCGACCGTCAAAGCCGGTCCATCGTCAATGGGGTTTCCCCGTGCATCAACGACCCGGCCGAGTAATTGCTCACCAACCCTTATAACCGCCGGCCTTCCAGCTGGAATAGCGTCGCTTCCGAAGCGGAGACCTCTGAGATGACCATAGGGAGAGCAGATAAGACGCCCCTCGCGGATAGCAACTACCTCCGCCTCCATCATCTCGTCGTCGCGCCTCACCATCACCAGATCACCGATGGCGGCAGAGACTCCTTCGATCTCGAGTTGAAGGCCTGTGACCCTTGCAACTTTCCCGACGGGGCGAATTCTCGCTGCCTCTAAAAGTGAATCCTTCTTGGAGTGGCTAAGCATCTTCACTCACCATATCCAAGAGCCTCTCGCGGAGGCGATCCATGGCACTTGAAAGTTGAAGGTCTACGCGAGCAAATTCGGTCTCAATTATGGCTCCGCCTTCTTCAATGTCGCTAGCGGGTTCCAGGACAACGTCGGCGCTCGTCAAGATCTTGCGGGAATTTCGAGCTTCATCGATAGCTTCTATATCCGATGGGTTTAGGCGGACAACGATCGTCTTAGACTCAACAGCCTCGAGAAGCGCATTAGAGATTGCGGCCACTAAGCGCTCCTTCTTATCCCACAGAGTGCTCTTTAGTATCTCGTCTACAACCTCGACTGCAAATCGAGCTAGGTCGTCGGCCTCCGCCACTGCTACTTCGCCGAGCTTACCTCTGAGCTGCATCGACGCTTGTAGCATGGACGAAATTGCATTGTCTAGCTTTGATAGCCGATCCGCAAGTCTTTGGTTGGCCTCGACTTCAGCGACGGCTTTGCCGTCTGCAAAGCCTTGGGAATAGGCTTGACCCTTCTCGCGATCGCGCTCCTGGATATCAAAGACTGTTCCCATCTCACCCTTCGACGACGCCGCATACTTTTCGAGCGTCGGAAGCTCAAGTGGGGTTACCATATCTGGATTTTCACGTATTGATCCAAACCTAAGGACTGCATTGGAAGATGAGTCAGCACTTGCAAATCGATCGCGACCCATTAGATCATCTCCTCATCATTTCGAGTTAGAACAATTTCACCAGCAGCTTCGAGCTCTCTAACGACTCGAACAACGGCATTTTGAGCAGCTTCAACCGCCGATACACGCATCGCTCCAAGGGTCTCGATCTCTTCAACGAGATCGCCCGCTGCACGCTCCGACATATTGCGAAGTACCTTCTCGCGCATCTGCGAATTCACACCCTTTAGAGCAACTGCAAGGTCCTTTGGAATCACCTGACGTAATACCCTTTGCAGGGTCCTGTCATCAAGGTTCATAACATCTTCGAAGACGAACATCTGTGTCCTGATACGATCTGCCAATTCAGGATCGATTGCATCGAGGTCGGTGAGAATTCGCTTTTCGGTGTTTTGCTCTGCGCGGTTCAACATCTCCACTACCGCCGCTATACCACCGCGGGTTGAAGCTGGACCTGCCTTTGCAAGTCCAGCTAGTTTCCTTTGTAGTACCGAGGCGGCTAGCTCGAGGACTTCTGGATCAACACGCTCCATATTTGCGATTCGACGTGCAATATCGGCACGCGAAATATCTGGCAAGGCGCTCAAAATCGATGCCGCCGTATCTGGCGGGAGAAAACTCAAGATTACAGCTACCATCTGCGGGTGCTCATCTTGAAGATAAGATGCCGTCTGCGATGCTTCAACGTGAGTCAGGAACAAAACTGGGTTATTTGCAGTCGCCCCCGAGAACTCTTCGAGGATTTCGTCGGCTGCTTGCGAACCGATCCTAGCTGCGAGGAAATCTCGAGCGGTATCAACTCCGCCCTGAGTCAAATTACGAATACCTGCGAGTGAGTTAACGAAGTCATCTGCAACTGCCCGAGTTACATCATTTTCCAACTTCGGAAGTCTGGCGATCTCAAGCGTTAGCGAAATCGCCTCGGTCTCACTCATTGATTTCAAGACTCTTGCGGCTACGTCTTTGCCCAGTTGAACAAGGACTACAGCGGCTCTTTGAGTTCCAGTAAGGTCGCTCTGTTTCATGGTTATCCCTGCGCCTTAGTGGTGGAGGTCATCCAAACTCTTAGCAACTTCGCGACATCTTCGGGTTGAGACTCAATAAAGTCCACTACTTCATCGGACAGCATCGGTGCTTCCACTGGAGGAAGCTGCTTGATCTGGGCACCTAGAGACTCTTCTTCTAGGTCAATGATGTCTGGAAGGTCAACTGAGCTTCTAACTTCGCGACGCGAAGAACGCATTATAAAGAAGAGGACCAAAAGAACACCGAGAACAAGGAGCGCTGTCTTAGCAAGGGAGAAGATCGAAGAGGTTGAAGAGCCAGCTGCTGCTACAAGTGTCGTCGTTGTAGCACTCTTTGAAAAAGGCATCGAGACGACACTGATAGTGTCACCACGCGAAGTCACAATCCCAGCGGCGGCGGCAACGAGTTGCTGCACCTTGGCTAAGGTTACCCCTTTGACCTTGGAGTTGACGAGAACCGCGACTGATAGCTTTTGCACTTGTCCTGGAGCTTGAGTGGTCGATGAGTTCACCTGCCCAACTGCGTAGTTTGTTGTATTATTGGTCTGCTGGTATGTGGAGTTGCCGGAGGTACCGGTGCTCGTAGTAATCGAGCCAAGAACACCACCTGCAGGAGATCCCGTTCCAGAGAAGTTTTGAGTTGCGCTTTGAACTTGTGTTGGTACCGTCACAGGCGTTCCGCCAGGATTGGTTTGTACCGACTGGCTCGAAGTAGTGGTTTGATCGAAGTTCAAAGTTGCACTCACTCTAACTATTGCGTTGTTAGCTCCAACGAGTGGAGTAAGCAGGGACTCGAGTTGGGTCTGCAAATTGGAGTTATAAACTTGGGTCTGCTGATCGTTCGCCGTACTTGATGTGGACTGCCCCGGAGCCGACAGGACATTTCCATTCGAATCAACGAGGGTGATATTAGTTGCGGATAGGTTTGGGATCGCAGATGCTACAAGGTGGATGATTCCCTGAACTTGACTCTGAGATAATACTGTGCCGGGTGAAAGGGTCACCAAGATTGAAGCCGAGGGCTGCGATGTGTTCGAGATTGCGAAGACATCATTGTTTACCAGGGCAAGATTTACCTGCGCTGAAGTCACACCATTTATCGCCTCAATTGTGGTGGCTAATTCACCTTGAAGCGCACGTTGATAATCTGCCTGTTGGGTGAGTTGAGAGGCGGTGATTCCAACATTGCTGAGGAGCGATAGTCCGACCGTTGAGTTCGCCGGCAAATTCGCCTGAGCCATTACCAACCTTTGTTGGTTTACATCAGGCTGGGGAACCAAGATCGTCGAGCCACCATCAGTTAGTTGATAAGGGATTCCCGCGGACTGTAGCTTTGTCGTCATTGACGCTGCGTCCGAAGGTGCAAGACCGGTAAAGAGCGGAGCGTAACTTGGCTTAGCCGCCATCGAAGAATAGACGTATCCTGCAAGGCCAAGAGCCGCTATGGCAATTACGGTCAAGACCTTCTGCCCAGAGGTGAACCCACTCGCGAAGCGACTGGCGTAACTCTTCATTGATCCTAAGTTGTCGTTGATTGCCACGATATACCCGTTCTACCTATACCGGCATTGACATGATTTGGTTGAATGCCGTAACGGCTGAAGATTTAATTGCTGTGGCCAGCTGGGTATCGAGCGAAGATTGCTGAGAAGCAATCATCGCATCACCGAGATTGGCCTGGCCCGTTGAGACAAGAAGCGCTTGCTGCGAAGCTTGATTTTGGGCCGAAGAGAGCGAGTCGATCGCTCCAGCGAGCATATTACCGAAGGATGAGGATCCTCCTTGGGTCTGCCCCACGTTTGATAGCGAAGAGACTGATCCGACGTTTCCTACCGCGGATGCACCAGCAGTTGCGCTTTGGGCGGTTCCTGCGAGATCACCTGGTGCAACCGGGGACGAGATCGTCGGCAACGTTGGTATTGCGGGTAGCGACGCTAGAGCTGTAATTGGAGCGATTGATGTCATTATTGGACCTAACTAGAGCGCGTAAAAGAGTTATTGACCGATGGTAAGGGCAGATTGGTAGACAGTCTTTGCGTGATTGATCACGGCAACATTGGCTTGGTAGCTTCTCTCAGCTACGTCGAGGTTTCCGAGCTGATCGGCAACGTTTATACCGGGAGTCCTAACATAGCCAGATGCATTTGCTTGCGGATTCGTCGGGTCGTAGGTAAGGACGCCGTTTGGATTTGGAGTAACTACGCCCGAGACGTGCACCCCAGTACCTTCGGTTGGAGTCATAGGAGTAGTGGCAGGATTTGGCGAATATCCATTCGAACTCGTCCCTGGAGCAACAGTTAGCTCTTGCTCTAAGAAAGGAGTCTGTGAAGGATTTACCGCATCATTTGCATTGGCAAGATTTGAGCCGATGGTGTTGAGCCAGCTTTGGCTGACATCCACCCCAGATCCTGCTACCGATAGAAGACCGAAGAGCGACATTAGAACGAACCTCCCGCCGAACCACGTACAAGGTGGTACTGATTGTTGATTTCGGAAGTTACCGCTTGGTACCACGTAGCCGACTGCTCAGCTCCAACGAGCTCTTGGCTGATTGAAACGTTATTGCCATTTGTTGAAGCAGCCAACTGTGAGGGTGCAACAGCTGCTGTAGCAGTTCCACTTCCCTCATTGAGAGCTTGGGTCAACGAAGTAGCAAAGTCAACACGCGATGCAGTAAAGTTAGGGGTGTTCAAATTCGCAATGTTATTTGCTTGAACCTGTTGTTGAAGTGTCAATCCGTCGAGTGCGAATTGCAACGCTTGTAAGACTGGTCCACCCATAAAGAACCACCGATATCCTTCATCGGACATTCTGAGTCCGAAATCGAATGCGGCCCTTCCTGGGCAGTTCAAATGCGATATCCTGCTCGCATAAGAATCTTCGTCCCGAATCAATGGCTACTTGAGAAATCAATTGAATATTTAAACAAAAAAGAGGGGAGCTAATTAGCTCCCCTCTTTTTTGTAAATATCGAAATCTATTAGTCTATGCCCTGATGTCGACGGCTATCGGTCCGGCACTTTCACGCTTTGAAATTCTTCCCAACAAAAGCGAAAGATCCTTTTTGCGCTGCTCCACTCTTGCGATGACTTCCTCGTTTCGCTTTAGCAACGCCTTGAGACGACCTCGGGTTTTTGGATCGAAGTTCGTGATATTAATTTCATCCAACTTCATCGGAGTAGGCCAATCTGCCTTTCCCTCGATAGCTAGATCTAACTCATCTAAATAAGTTTCAATCTCAGTTAGAACATCATATGCTGACACCGACTGCTCCTTTTTCCATAAGCGCTTTGTTGGCAGCTCTCCAAGCTTCAATAAGCTCGATCAAAAGCCGACTAGCCCTCTCAAAGCGTTTTTGGTCTTCATAGATATTTGCCTGTACAAACTCCGCGTAAATAAATGAATAGATCGTTTTTAGCTGCGCCGCTCCTGGCCATAGATCTACACGCAACGTGTCACGTAGATTGAGTACGATATCTTGAGCGTGTAAAAGAGCAACATTTCGCTTGTAGACGTCGCCTGTCGCAAAGGCGTTCTCCGTACGTTTGAGGTCAACCTCCAAGCGATCAAGTAGCATCATCAGTCGAGCGGCTGGCGTGGCAGTTAGTATCGCATCTTTCACAAATTCACGGGAATCTTTGTACATCCTTATTTTTGCCTTCCTAAAGTTAGCGGCTTATATTTCGCTATGGCAACTTCGATAATTGAGCTGAAAGCCAATTACTCTGGCTTTGCAAACTCCCCAATTGCACTTCCACGTTTGAATACTCTTGCTGCAAAAGAGTTTGTTCTGCTTGTATCATCGGCGTATACGAGTTGTACTGAAACTGCAATGATTGAATTTGTTGGTTCAAGTTACCAATGGTGGATGTCATCGAACCAGATACTGGATTTGAGCCACCATTTGCAGCTGAAGCCAGGCCGCCCGCAATGCCAGGTGTGTAAGAAATCGTCCCCATATTGGTTGTTGAACTAATTCCAGTTGCGGTCACGAGTAAGGCCATTCCGGCTAACTTAGGATCACTTTGAGGAGCCATAAGAACTTGGCCTGTACCGGTAGCGGCAACACCATTGATGGTGCCCGCAACGTCGGTCCCAGAAAATGAAGAGGCGGTATTGGCGGTAGTTGCCAAACCAGTCTGGCCACTCCCGACATTATTAGATGTCACTGAAAACGAAGCTGCGCTTCCATAGGTCCCGCTGTTGATTACCAACTGACTTCCGGAACTCGATGTTGCTACAGATGCGAGAACGTTCATTCCATTCGACGCAAAGATCGAATTAAGACCGCTTGCGATATTTGAAAGCGACTCGCCGGCGGTTGCCGAATAAGTTCCAGATACTCCACCGGATGCCACCGTCAATTGCTCAGCCGCAGTAATGTTTCCACTCGCCAATACGCTTCCCTTATCCGCAGCTTGAGTGGCCGATTGCGATACCGAAACAGCGTAGGTTCCAGGAACTGCACCATCATTTGCAAAGAGGAACGATACTGAGCCTCCGTAGCTAGAGGAGGAAGGAGAAAACGCCCCACCCTGAGAAAACATCTGTGAGACTTGAGTGGGGTTTTGCTGATAAGCCGTCATAAACGCATTTGCGTCGAAAGTTAACATACCGTCTTTAGTAACATTCAACCCGACGCTTGCTGAGTTCAAAGATCCTCCGGTACCTCCAACTGCACTTGCAACGGTAGCCAATACTTGCTGTGTCAACAACTGCATGTTAGGGTCAGCCATCAGAGGTCCGGCAACTGCAGTAGTAGCGTTGTAACCAGCGTAAGTATTGATATCACCGAGCACTTGGTTTGCTGCTTTGACCATCGTACTTACGGAACTCGCCATCGCTTGGGCATCAGGGCTCAACGATAAAGTAACTGGCTGTGAACCTGAAGCCTGAGCCGAAACAAGATTGATCGTCAATCCTTGCATAACGCCCGTGATCTGATTGGTCTGCGAGCTAACGGTATACCCACCACTTCCACCAATTTGAATTTGAGCGTCCTGTGCTGCAGCAACTTGCTTTAGTCCACCCAAACTTGATGATAGTGCGCTGGTGTCAACACTTATCTGAGACTGCGTACCGGTAGTCCCAGAAGACAGTTCAAGGACATATTGACTAGAGCCGAGATTAACCGCCGACGCCGTGATGCCAATTGACGCTCCATTTATTGCGTTCGCAACATCAGAGAGCGAGCCGCTGTTGACATTTAGATAATTGGCGGTGAAATTTCCGGTGGAAAATCCCGTGGTACCCACCGTAGTCGTAATCGTTCCACCTGTTCCAGAGTTCAGAGTGACGGCCGAACCAGCCGCTACGTTGTCAACAGTGTTGACTGTGCCATCAACCGTAATTGAACCCGCGGTACCGTTGACGGCCGTGGCATTTGCTGTAAGTCCAAGAGCGCTAAGAGCGGTGCCTCCTGTTATCGCGAGCGAAGATGACGATCCGAGCGAAGCGGTCGAAACAGTTAGGCCACCATTTGAACCAGCTGCGACGTTTAGTAGTCCACCGCTCGCACTTTGAAGAGCCGAGGCGAGTTGGCTTTGAGTGTAGGTTCCGGCTGCGAGGGTAAAGGATTTCGCTGTTCCATTTATGGTAGCCGAAAACGTATCATTAGATCCAGTTGTGATCGTGGTTGTTGGTGCAACGGGCGTTCCTGAAATGGTCGCCCCAGAAAGGGCAGATGTAACGGCGACGGAGTGAGACCCCACCGTAAGGCCACTTCCAGCTCCAAGGGATGCAAAACCAAGGCTCGCCGCGCCCTCAGCAAGAAGTAGGGGCCCACTGGCAACAATAGCATTCGTTGAGGAGACAGGGGTATTCGACATGAGTACGTTGCCCTGCGCAAGCTGGTTGACAGTAAAACTAACGGTTCCCGAGGGAGTCCCAGGAGCAGCAGACGCAGTTGCAATCGAGGAGTTTGATGATGCTACAGAGGTTTGATCCCAAAGGTATGTTTGATTAATTGAATCGGCTGCGCTCTGCAACGAAGTTAAGTCGTTTTGAATCGTCTGATAATCAGTAATGTTGGAGTTTATTTGACTGATTTGATTCGCAATGTTGGTTTGAGGTTGTTGGTAAGCGACCATTAGCGCGTTGATAATGGACTGAGTATTCATTCCGGACACTACTCCACCAAAAGAGACCGGTGCACCCGAGGAGTTATTAGTGGTTAGTTGCGCAAATGGATTTATGCTTGACGAAGTCGTGCCTGACGCTCCGCTAGTCGATGAAGTCATTTCTTTTCCTTTTCTCCCACACCACGTGTAGTCAAGGTCAAAAAAAGGCGCAAGCCCGCTATGAACTTGCGCCCCTTATTTGTTAGTAAACGGTCAAGCCGCTTGAATCACTATGGTATCAACTTGAGAAGCATGCTCGGAAGCTGTTGGGCTTGCCCAAGCATTGAAGTACCGGCCTGCATCAGGATCTGCTGCGCAGTGAAGGTTGTCACAGTTTGAGCCATGTTCGCATCCACCAAGCTCGAGTGAGCTGCTTGGACGTTCTGCTGGCTAATGGTCAAGTTGGCAATGTCAGCCTGAATCTGATTCTGGCTAGCACCTAAGCTTGCCTGTATGGAAGCTACGTTGTCGATAGCTGTCTGAACAGATGAGAGGGCACTTTGGGCACCTGCGAACGTAGTCAAGCTAAGGCCAGATACACCAAGTGACGAAGCAGTCGTGAATGCGAGTTGAACTGTAACTTGGTTTGTAGTGGTTGCGTAAGCACCTAACTGGAAGGTCAAAACTGCGTTAGTCGCTAACAGCGAATTGCTGCTGCTACCGAACGTCGTGCTTTGAGCAATCTGATTCAACTGGCTCGAAAGAGCGGTGAACTCAGTATTCACGGCGTTGAGTGCGTTGCTCGATAGTGCTCCAGAGTTTGATGCCTGCGTTGCGAGCTGGTTCATTCTTTGCAGAATGGAAACCTGCTGGTTCATGGCGCCATTGGCGATCTGAAGGACCGAGATTGCGTTCTGTCCGTTGGAGATACCGACATTCAAACCGTTCGATTGAGCCTGAAGATCCTGGGCGATAACGTAACCTGACGAGTTGTCAGCTGCTGTTTGGATCTGAAGACCCGAGGACAACTGCGAAATCGTCTTGTCTAGTTGATTGCTTGTGTTGTTCAGGTTATTGTAAGCGTCAATAGCTGCGATATTTGTATTAATCGAAAGCGACATCTTTCTATTTCCTCCTTGATATTCACGTCTCCCATCCTTGGTGACGCGTCTCTTGCGGCAAGATTCACAGGGTCACCTTTGGAGTGGCTAATAAGTCTTTCGGCACTACAGGGATTTGCTTTAGAACTTTTTCAAAATTTCTCGTCTTTTTTAAGCAATATTGGCCTCTTGCTGCAGTTTTGCATGCGAGATACCACCGGACTTTAGGTTATCTACACCAAAACCAGCACTTCGTGGAATTTCGACTCCAAATTCATCGGTATGAAAGCGTGAAAATGGTGGAGTCGTCGCATTAACAACTACATCAAACGCTAGGGCGTCTCATTTTCGCCATCTGAAGGGCTAGTCCGCAAGTTGGGAAAATGATGCGCGCCCTCCTACTTGACACCCTGCGACGTCTTCCCTCATTCGCCGGCTGCTGATGGCAAAGTGGCCAATTCAAAGATCGCGCATAGTCGACAAGTAACATACAGAAGGTAAACGAAATCGTCGGAAGTCCTCTGGTTCATCGACAATGCCCATTAACTAAACTCAGGCACCTATGACTTTGAATAAATGGAAACGCGTACCAAGGCTTATACGGACTATTAAAGTCGTGGTCGAAGCGCTGCCAATGTAATTTGAAGTTGTTGTTTTCATAAAGGAAAACCGAAGTCGACCGATTCGAAGAGCAGACTCGCAAATAACAGAAGTTTCACCTCGAGTTCGTGCTACCTCGCAGATGCCAGTTCGTCAGAGAATGTAAGCAACAAAGAGCTACCATCTCGCGGGAGTTCCAACGAGTACTTTTCGTTAGCAATCTCGACGGCAGCACCTAGGGTATCGGTGGGCAGCGCATCACATATTACGGCTGCTATCTCTCGCGATCTATCATCATTAAATGCACCATATGCGACGAAGGCGCTCGCTATTCGTTCTGCGATTGGGAGCCTTAGATCCTTCGCTGACGTAATGAGAGGGCAGTGATCGTACATACCAGCCGCTCTGAGGAACGCCGAGATCTCAAGTTTGAGCGCAACGTGTGCGAATTTAGATACCTCAGCCGCAGTTACCAGAACAACTAAATCAGAAACTCCATTTTTCAAAAGGTCAATTACGAACCTGGAACCCAAATCAGGGTCTATGAGGTCTAACTGACGGATGAGGCCAAAGACCGACACACGTCGATCCTGAGGTATTCGTCGATAAAACTCCATCGGGGCGATATTGGCCTTTTCCATGTAATCAATCAAAAGCCCAGGATGAACCTCCACCCCACCAGCCTCGTCCATCGTGTTAAGCATGATCAAGCACGCCTCGAAGTAGTTTCCAGCCTCACCAACGTACTTAGCGATCGATGGCACGATTTGCGCACGATAAAAGGTCATATCTCCCGGGTAGACTTCGCGTACTGGTAGCGATCTAAATACCGAAAGTGCCCCGGATATGTCGCCCTCCTTAGCAAGTACCAAAGCTTCGCGTGCCATCTGATCTGCTCTTCTCGGGAATCTCGATCCAAATTCAACTACATATTTCTTTGCTGATTCAACTTCGCTTTTCCCGAGTTTCGACTCAATCAGCAATCTGTATACCACGGGTAACCATAGGTGCTCAATTTGGCCCTTTTCGACAGCTTCTTCGAGCATCGCCTCAGCTACATCTGACTCACCTGCAAGAATATAAGTTCGTGCGAGGTGGATTAAAGAGTAAGCGTCCCTTCGCATCTCGTAGTATTGCTTCGCTATGCGAAGGTTGCGATCACTCTTTTTCTTTATCGCATCACCGATACTTGTATAGCCAAAGTGGTCGATATGGCCAGATTGAATCTCGCCCACGACCGGCGAGCGGAGGTCGCAACGTTCAAAGAGTTGCTCGTGGATCATACCGCTCCATCTGACATCTACTCTTCTTGCAACACGGATCATCTGATGCGACATTGCATCTGCTAGCTCAAGCTGGTCATGGTTGTAGATATTGGCAAATGCAGCAACGCCATTGCCAACTAGTTCGGCTAGTTCTGCTAAGAAAGCGGTAGGGTCAACTTCAAAAGTCTCGTCAGCGTCGAGGTGTAGCACCCAATCTGAGCCTGTATTATCCAACGCAAAGTCCCTTGCGGCACCAAAGTCATCGATCCAATCGAAGTGATACGCCTCGAGACCCATCTGCGCAATGATGGCGATAGTATCGTCTGTCGATCCAGTGTCAACGACGACAACATCCTCTACTAATGATCGAACTGAATCGACCGCTTTGGTCAAGTTGTCCTCTTCGTTCTTCACAATCATCGCCAGCGAAAGGACCTGTGTAGCATCGGTCGAAGAGGCAACCACCTTTCGATTGCTGTCGCTTTGATCAACCGCAACTTTTTCATAGGCGCCCGAGACATCGGTAGATCTCTGGTACTGCAAGGAAACGCGATAGTCGGAGGAACCACTTACGTGGAGATAGTTACTGTCATCGATCTTTATTGAAATATCGGCCTCGCTCATCGTTAGCGATATTGCCCATGCCAAATCAAGAAACGATAGGGAGGCGGCCTTCGAAAGAGCATTCAACAGATGTGAATTTTTTACTCCGAGACCCTCAACTGCAACAAAAGGCGTGGAGGTTAGGAGTCCTTGGTGTGTCTCTTCCCACTTTCGTTGAAAGCTTCTCATCTGACTGCGCCCCGAGTAGTGTGGGCTCACGACCCTCTGATAAAGAGGAAGCGCGTTCGACCTCGGAGCAACAATCTCCCAACCTTCGTCAAACCTCCGACGCAAGAGGTCTAAATTTGACTTCGTGATATGGCAAGATGGCGTCAAAAGCACCGAATCGCCGTCCGCAGTAAGGACACTTGCCTTCAATTGCGAGAGGGAAAGACGGGTAAAGAGACCTTCTTTGTCCATCTCCAAGGAGTCTTTATCTACTAGAAAGACCTTATCGCCAACTCTTACACTACTACTTATCGATTCAAAGATTGGATTTCGACGTTGAAGTTTGGACTCCGAGAATACGATCACGTTGAGCGGTAGATTCTTCATCTCTCAAGTATCGACAATGGCCACCCAAATAATGAGTGGCCATTGCAAAAAAGTTCAATGAATTTATCGGTAACTTACAAAGCTAGACAGAAGCGAATCTCACCGCCTGGATATCCCCCCGGAATGAATGCATCGAATGACGCCACGCGAGCAGGCGATTTCAGCAGAGGAAGAATATCGTCGTTAAGTTCGTCAGGAGCAACTAAAACTTTTGACAATTTGACTCGCTTCGCATGCGTTCGCTTGTCATTCATAATCGCAGTCAATACATTTGCAACCTCTTTGAAGTTTTCGAGGAGGTTGTTGGGAATCTCACCTTCGTCGGTAGCGTCTTCTGCGGCGCCCGCAGGAATCATCATCATCGCTGCACCGAGTGAGTTGGTCAAGCCGATCTCGCAAAATATCGCTGCACCAACGGACTCATCGTCGAAGGTGTAGATAGAAACCGAACCTTTGAATGAGGTTGTTTGTGGATTAGCAATCCTCTTTGTTGTAACGCTCTTTCCTACCAACATCCCCAAAGTTTCTTCAACTTCGTCCGGACCAGGCAGGAGAAGATCTGCACCGATGTCCGCCATCAGGTTCCTTCTTTCCTAGCGATAACTAAACCTTATGGCGAAATGCCAGTAAGTAGACCTCTGCACCGGCAATTTCAATTTTTGATCCGGCAGCCTCTTGATGGGAAGTCGGATGCAAGGTTCCGTTGAAAAATGCTGGCAACCCTAACTTTAGCCCAGGATCGATCTCCGTCATCCGTCGCTTGACTCCGCCGGCAACAATATTTATAACTTCGTTAATTGCATCGGCCATATCGTCGTCGGTCAGTTCCTCATCGGGTTCCATAAAGAGCAGCGCCCTGCCGAGAGTCGCACAGGACTCCCAGCTTCCCGCAACCCCGTATTCGAAGTTGAAGTCGTCGCCAACAAGAGCTACGTAAGAGCCGGGGAAACTCCTGTCATTTGGAAGTCCTGATTCGATTTCTGTGATTCCGTCGAGACCTAAAGTTGAAGTGGCAAGCTCCTCCGCGGACGAAACCATCGCGCTCAGCCACGTTGAAACTAAATTTGGATCCTCAGCCATTACGCGACACCTGCCGCATCTAGGGTCTCACGGAATGTCTCTACCGTGAACGGCTTTGCAATTAGGAATATAGCTCCCGAATCCCTTGCTAACATGTGCATGTCGGGAGTTCCTTCTGAGGTTACAAACCCAAACGCAGTGTCGTCGCCATCACTGCGAAGCTTACGGAGAAATTCAAGACCATTCATTTCTGGCATATTCCAGTCTGAAAGGATCAGGTCTGGACCTTCGGCCTTTACTTGGGCTAAGCCTTCGAGGCCGTTGGACGCTTCGACAAAGTCGGCATCTCCATATCCAGCCTGACGAAGGTGGCGGAGAACGATCATTCTCATAGCCTTTGAGTCGTCTACAATCAATATCTTCATTTGGAGCTCCTATCCAATCCTTTACTGAGAAGCTAACTTTTACTTCGTCGATTATTCCTTCGAACTTGAAGGAAATTAAAACGCACTACCACGTGGAGACACATACGGAGCTCGAGCGACCTGGGTCGGTCCTGTGGCCGGCTGCGGCCCTCCCTTTGACTTGTAATAGAAGGTATTTCCAGAAGTTATGCGGTCATAGTCATTGCTTACGTTCATAGTCGTCTCTGACCCGCCGAGTAGTAGCGCGCCGCCTGGTACTAGAACCCTATTTACCTTCTCCAAGATCGATCTCTTGGTTTGAAGATCGAAGTAAATAAGCACATTGCGCAGAAAGACGATGTCCATCCTCGGTAGCATGGGCCAATTACCAGCAAGATTCATGACAGACGCATCCACCATCGAGGTCAAATCTGGCTTAATCTTCCATTCGGATCCTGACTTTGTGAAGTACTTTACCAATAAAGGAGCAGGTAAACCTCGGTTGATCTCAATCTGGGAGAATATGCCTTCCTTAGTCCGCTCAACCATCGCCCTTGAGATATCGGTGCCGATAATACGGATCCTCCAGCTCGAAAGAGCTGGAAAGTGCTCCTTGATAACCATTGCTATCGAGTAAGACTCTTGTCCAGACGAGCACGCTGCTGACCAAATGTTCAATGTCCTATCAGCACCCTTGCGCTCGATTACCTTAGGCAGAAGCTCACTCTTCAAAACATCAAATGGCTTTACGTCCCTGAAAAAATAAGTCTCATTGGTGGTCATCGCCTCCGCGACCATAGAACCAACCTCTGAGTTAATCGTTGGATTAGTTCTCAACTTTGCTACGAGTTCAGTAATTGAGGCAACGCCAACTCGCCTAGCGACGGGGTTTAGCCTACTTTCAACCAAGTAGTCCTTGTCCGGGGTGAGGACGATAGCAGTTGAATTTTTAACATAATTTGCCAGAAAAGTGAAGTCGTTGGAACTTAGTGCCATCGTCGGCCTCCGATCTCCGAAGTGGTACTCCGAGAGGTTGTAGCAGTACTAACTGCAGGTGCATGCGAATTGGGTGATTGAGTTACTGAGGAGCGGTCAGCAGTTCCCGATGCGCCACACCTCCTTACGATGTACTGTGCTATCTGGTTCAATGGTAGAACTTGTTCTGAAAGCCCAGCGTTTGTAACATAACCAGGCATCCCCCAAACAACCGATGAAGCCTCATCTTGTGTCACAATCTCAGCTCCGGCGGCCTTCAGTTCCCTTGCGCCGGTGTAGCCATCTTGGCCCATGCCGGTCATAACTATCGCCATCACTCGGCTAGCGAGGTGCGTCGCCGAATGAAAGAGGGTATCGACTGAGGGTCGACAGGAGTTAACCGGCGGAGAATCATCTAACGATATCGAAAGCTCGCTGCGGCTGTTGCTCGTGATAACCAAGTGATGTTCTCCAGGGGCGATATACACCTCACCTGGTCTCGGTACTTCACCACCCTTGGCCTCCATGACCTTTAGCTTTGACTTCGCATCTAGCCTCTCGGCGAGCAGCCTCGTAAACGTTGCCGGCATATGCTGCACAATCAGTATTGGCACCGGAAGATTCGCAGGCAGAGCTGGTAAAAGTTCGCCTAGAGCATTTGGGCCACCGGTAGAGATTCCGATTAGAATCAGCGAAGGTGGTCGATGATTCGTCGAACGAAAACGGGTTGTTTCACCGCGATCAGGGGCCGACTTCGAATCTTGTGGAAGAGCTCTAGCAAATGGAGTAACCGGAGCCTTAGGGCTAAAACTTCCTGGAGCCGCAAACCTGCTGTTGGGCGTAGTTGAAATACCTGGCCGATGAGTAGCGGGGTTGCCCGCATATCCTGCGGCAGCACCCGAGGCTCGGCGTCTCTTTTGACCGAGAGCTCGAATCTTGTTCGCCAACGAGGAGGCGATAATATCCTTCGATGCCTCTACGGAAGTCGAGGAAGAGGGCTTAGTAACGTAGTCGGTCGCTCCTGCGCTCAAAGCGTCAAGAGTCGCCTTACCACCGGACTCCGTTAGAGTCGAAAACATTATTATCGGAACTTTGGCGTCAATTTGACGAATGTGGGGTATCGCCTCAATACCCGTCATATCTGGCATCTCAACGTCGAGAGTTATGACATCAGGCTTCAATTCCTTGAATCGGCTGATAGCCTCTCGTCCCGAGGCAGCTGTACCCACAACCTCAATATCTTCTTCTTTGAGGAGCGTGGAGGTGACGATTTTACGGATAACGGCGGAATCGTCAACCACCAATACCCTTATTCTGGCGGCATTCACCTTGCTACCTCGCTCCTAGACCAAGAAGCGACAACTTCTCGTCGATAATGTCTTTCGTGAAAGGTTTCATCACATACTCATTTGCTCCGGCCTCAAGGGCCTTGAGCACCTGCTCGATCTCGGTCTCAGTGGTGACCATCATCATGGTTACGTCGTCATACTCCGGCATCGAACGTGCCTTGACTAAGAACTCATAACCATTCATAACAGGCATATTCCAGTCGATCAATATCAACTCGGGTCGAGACATCTTCGACAATTTGTGAAGAGCGTCGGCACCATTTTCGGCCTTCTCGACCGTATAGCCGAGTTCTCCCAAAATGCGCGCAAGGATCATACGCGTTGCACTTGAGTCATCAATTACCATCGCCAATGCCATCTTTACCACCACTTCCTCTCGTGCAAGCGAACAAAAGAATTCGAAATCATCGTCATCTCAGTTGCACCTTTACGCTTCAACCAGCGAGAAGACCGCACGATCAAGGTCAAGTACGAGCATCAGCTTCTCTTGGAGTTTGTAGACACCTTTGATGAGGTGGCGGAAGCTAACTTCGAGGGTCTCGGGAGGATCTTCAAAGCTATCCTTCTCAACCTCGACAACATCGCCAATCTCGTCAACTAATAGGCTCAAGGGTCCATCGTCAGACCTAACGACGATATTCATCGGAAGTTTCTCTTTCCGAGCGCCAAGACCCATCACCTTGCGAAGGTCGAGCGCCGTGACGATCTGTCCTCGCAGATTTATTAGACCAGCTACCTCAGCGTCAGCTAGAGGAACTTCTGTCATATATTGATACTTCAAGACCTCTTGGACCTCCTTGACGCCAATTCCAAGAAAGTGACCATCAAGGTAAAAAGTGCAGTATTGTCTTTCGGTTAATTCATTTACCGCCACGATCAACCTCCGTAACTTGAAAGTGCATACTCAGTTGCATCAATAAAGCTGACAAGTGCATCTTGGACAATCTCGTCGATGTTCACTATGTCGGTGACCCTATTGTTGACAACCGTTGAACCCATAATCTGAGATTTAATGGAGACCTTCTCAAGGTTCATCGCAACTGAAACGATGTCCAAGATCCTGTCAACCACTACGCCTACCCGCCTACCGTGACCGGAGTGAACTACAACCTGAATACTCGCGGCGTCAGGATCACTAGCAGCTGGAACACCTAGGGTGGAACTCAGCCATATAAGTGGCATGATAGAGTCGCGATATTGAACGACCTGGTTGTCTCCAGCCCATTCAAGTACATCTGGAGAAAACTCTTCGAGACGGTCGACGCTTGCCAATGGTACAGCGACTCGATAATTGTCGCCTACTCCGAGGAGAAGCAGCGTCTGACGTTCCACGTTTTCACTGTCATTGTTGGTCGAAAGCTCCTTGAGCTTCCGGTCACGGACTTCAGAGATAACCGACGAGCGCTGAGCAATGCCCATGACGTCCAAGATAAGTGCAACCTTACCGTCGCCCATAATGGTGGCGCCAGCGTAAACGTCGACATTCTTCACCTGCTTGCCCAAAGGCTTAACAACGATCTCTTCGGTATCGACAACTGAGTCAACTACTAAGCCGAATTGTCGCTCATCTGCCTGAAGGACAACGATATTGACTGCATCATCATCTACCTTGGCAGTCGAAGTACCCATTAGATCGCAGAGATAGACAAGTGGTAGTAAATTACCTCTCAACCTGCAGACGGGAGCGCCGTAAACCGAGTCTATGTCGGTAGCTGCCTGGTCTTTTTCAAGGCGGACAAGCTCAACTAGGGATACCTGTGGGATTGCATACCTTTGTCCACCAGCAGCAACCACTAAGGCGGGAATGATCGCCAAAGTTAGAGGGATCTTGATCTTGAATGTAGTACCTTCACCAAGGTTGGTGGAGATATCGATTGTGCCACCTATCTTTTCGATGTTGGTCTTGACAACGTCCATTCCAACCCCACGGCCGGAGACGTTTGTAATCTTTTCCGCGGTTGAGAAGCCAGGGGCAAATATGAGATTAACTATTTCTCGCTCAGACATCTTGTCGAGTTGATCCGCTCGGAAAAGGCCCTTCTTTATAGCGTTGGCGCGAATCTTGTCCGGGTTGATACCACTTCCATCGTCGCTTATTTCGATATTGACGTGGCCGCCCTCGTGGTAGGCGCGAAGTACCAAGCGTCCCTCTCGGGCTTTGCCGATCTTCTCACGAACTTCCGGCGGTTCAATTCCATGATCGACTGAGTTGCGGACTAGGTGGGTTAGCGGGTCCTTTATGGACTCGATAATCGTACGATCTAGTTCTGTCTCGCGCCCTTCAAATTCGATTGCAACCTGCTTTCCAACGGAGAGAGCTAGGTCACGCACAACTCTTGGAAACTTGGACCAGACGTTGCCGATAGGTTGCATCCTTGTCTTCATCACTCCCTCTTGCAGCTCCGAGGTGATGAGATTCAACCTCTGTGAAGCAGCCACAAAAGACGAATCCGTCTGTGATGTGGTGTACTGCAATATCTGGTTGCGAGCAAGGACGAGCTCACCAACGAGATTCATCAATTTATCGAGTAGTCCTACGTCAACACGAATATTTGCATCGGAGACGGAAGATCCGCTTGGAGCCTTCTCCTTATCGTGATCGCCCTTAGCTTCGGCCACAGCGCCCACTTCCTCTCTTGGTGTTTGAGTCGCTTCCGCGACCTCAACACTCTCTTCCGCAGGAGGGGTACTCGCCTCAACCACCGTAGGTGTCTCGGACTCGGACACGACAGCAGTCGACTGAGGTATCGGAGCTTTTCGTTGAAAGACGAAGGCGGATGCCCCAGTTTGAATCGTCTCGGGTTCGGTGCTCGCCTCGGGTTCAACCGGTGCAACCTCCTCGACGACTACCTGTGGCGTATCTACGACCTCTTCGCCGGCTGCTAGCCGACTTAGAGTAGCGATCAATGCGCTGTAGTCGCCGTTGCCCTCTTCATTTGTTGACTCAATTTCAGACAAAATCTCTCTAACGGCGTCAACCGTAGCAAGAAGTGCAGTCGTGATCGACGGATTGACGACAAAGACGCCATCTCGTAGTTTGGATAATAGATTCTCGCCAACATGAGCCACCTTTTCAAGTTTCTCAAAGCCAAGAAATCCACAGGTACCTTTGATAGTATGTATTGTCCTGAAGATCGACGATAACGTCGGATGGTTTTGAGGATCACTCTCTAGTGTGACTAAGTCTTGGTCCAATCTGTCTAGGTTCTCGTAGCTTTCGACGAGAAATTCAGCCACTTCTTCAGGTATTTGACCGCCTGAGTCACCGGTTGTTGAAGTCATGTAAAACCCCCGAATAGTAACGGTTGCTCCAGACTTCTTCGGCACTTTATTCCCGCTCCTTGAAGAGCTCAAAGATAGTTTTGTAAGTGAAATATCCTTTGCCTACTGCAACTGCCAGTTATATCTCAAATTTCGTCTCAGTCAGCTCTTCCGAGATCGCCCAAAGGTTTTTCGCTACCTCTTCGTCGAGCGCCGATTCGGGTGGCTTAACCCTCGTTGGTCGTCCGCGAAGTTCGAATGGCCCCCTCGGCCCCAAGTACTGCCAACCGTCACAGTCGATTTGCGAGGCTTCAATGGCAGGCAATGCACCCTTTCGTGCACTTTGAGCGATGATGGCCTCGATGAACTTAGGGGTAATAGCCCTAGCATTAGCCATCTTTTGGCCAGTGGACGAGAGGGAGGTTGAGGAGTATCCAGGATGCGCACTAAGCGAGAGCGCACTTGAATTAGCTGCCTTCAGCCTTCGATCTAGTTCAATTGCGAACAAAAGATTTGCCAACTTACTTTGGCTATAGGCTCCCCACGGCGAATACGACTGCTCACCATTCAAATTATCAAAGTCGATCTTTCCCCGCTTCGCCATAATCGATGAGGTGGTTATAACGCGACCCTTTGCCTCTGAAACAAGGTCGATAAGGGCTGCGGTCAACACGAAGTGACCAAGGTGATTCGTAGCAAACTGAACTTCAAAACCCTGCGGCGAGAGCAACCGAACAGGTGGTGCCATTATGCCGGCGTTATTGAATAAAAGGTCTACATTACCGACCCTAGATCTCAGCTCTATCGCAGACATTAAGGTCGATCCGATATCCGAGAGGTCAAACTTTGCAACCTCAACCTCTGCACCTTTGGCTAATTTGCCTAGATCAACCCTCGCTTGGCCGAGCTTCTTCTCATCTCGCCCACATATAAAGACCACGCTGCCTGGTATTTGAACGAAGTGCTTCGCGATTTGAAGGCCGATTCCGCTGGTGGCACCGGTGATAACTACGTTCATTGACATCTATGGTTCCCTCTAATACAAATGACGAACTTCTTTGCATGATCGGCAAAAGTATCTTCGACTTTTAGCTCTTCATTCAGAGTCAACACTACACCACCGACAAATTTCCTTAAATTTTCAAAGTTTTTAGCTTGATACTAAAAAGCGCCGGCAATCCGGTTTATTGTGTTTATAGAAAGTTACCCGTAAGCCCTAGTGCGCAAGGAGGCGCTTTGCTCGTTCTAACTCGCCGAATAAATCAAAGTATCGTGGTCTCGGACAACATCGTAATTACGATCTTGGATATCCATAGAGATCAGGTAAGAGTCGGAATCACTGCTCCACGTGACGTAGAGATCCACCGCGAAGAGGTCTACCTCGCCGTCAAAGCGGCAAACGAAAAGGCCGCAATGGAAGTTGCGACCTTAGGTATTGATCTAAATATTGCTCAAACTGCACCCGAGGACGCAGAGGAGTAGTTAGAGCGTCTTGCGATCCTCGGCTCTAAGCGCTAGTGTCACTGGGTGGTTTACCGAGTAGTTCGACTCCACCTGAACGACTTGAGCTGCCAGCTTGTTCTTGGAATTTACTACAAGTGGACCTAGCATGTTCACACTTGGCATGCCACCGCTTTGCAAGGTAACTATCAAGAAGACGATGCACTCTTCGGCGCCTTCAACACCTAGCAAACTCTGAGAGTAGTCATCGACGTGGACGGGATAATCATCCACAACGAAGCGTGGCTCGACCACTATTAGGGCCAGCTCTGAGGTTAAGGAGCGCAGTACCATATAAGGGCGGTAGTCGTCACCAAGGTCCAAAAGTGCGAACTTCCGCTCTGCAAAGAAGCCTGGCATCCCCTTTGGCATTGTAATTTCCGCTACAATTTCGTAGCTCGGCTTTACACTTTCCATCGGCTTACCCATCTCTTCACCGTCTTTGGTATCAAGAAAATTAGACACCACTATCTCCATTCTACTTTTTAGTGTAAATAAGTCGCCAAAGATGGCTGTGAAACCTGCGCTGTTGCATACAGAGTCACTTGATAATTCGACAGCGCCTGCTGATACTGAGTCGTAACTGCTGCTACGTCGACACTTTGAATGCCGCTGAGTTGCGTTGAAAGCGTCTGTTGCGTCAACGTCATCTGCTGTGATATCGCGGTCGTCTCTTGATATTGCGATCCAATCTGGCCAGCGGAGGCCTGCACCTTTGAGAAGGCATTATCGAAATTTGTGATATCGGTCTGTAGGTTTGCCGAAGAGCCGCTAGAAAGATCCGTGACTATCTGGTTTAGCGTTGTGATCATATTCGATCCACCACTGCTATTCAATGGATCGGTCACGCTCGTTGGAAGCGTAACCCCCGGAGCTACAGTTCTCGTAGGAGGAGTTGAGTTGCCTAAGTAGTTTCCACTAGAGTCATAGGCTTGAGGAGCGCCCGAAGTCCCTCCAAAAATTGCGACTCCTAGGTACTGGGTATTTACCACTCCGAGTAGAGATTGCAAATTACCTTTGAGGGAAGTCGCTATTGATTGTATTGAAGCACTAGGGAGCGAGGAATTTCCAGCCGATAGAAGTGTGGAACGCGCCTGCTGTAGCACATTTACCGCGCTCGACATCGCTCCGTTAGCAACCCCAAGCATGGATAGACCGTCCTTGGCATTGACTATCATCTGGTTAGACCTAGCTAGTGCACTTTGGACATCAAGGAGATTGTTTACTTGAGTTGGATTGTCACTTGGCTTTGAAATGTTATTTCCAGTAGCAAGCAGTTGCTGCAAGTTCGTGAGGTTGTTCTGGTCCTGTTGCACAGAATTTACAAGCATCTGTGCTAGTGACGTGTTAGCTATTCTGTCAGTCATAATTTTTACACCGTCGCTATCATCGATTGGATAATTGAAGCTACTGTCGAGATCACCTTCGCAGACGCCTGATAGGCGTTCTGGTAGTTGATCATCTTTACCAATTCTTCGTTGGTGTTTACTCCAGCTACGCTCGAAAGTGCAGTAGTAGCACTCTGCGACTGCGATGTTGCAGTCCCTAACGTACTCTTAGCGGTACTTACGTCTAACCCAACGCCTGCTACTGCGAGGGTATATTGGGCATCGGGCGGATTCAACGAGGAGCCAAGAGCTCCCACCTGAGATGCAATCGAACCATCCATCGGTGCAGTAGATGTAGCGGCGGTAGAAATCAGATTTGGATTCGCAGTGACTGCCGGGTTTACAGTAATGTTTCCAGCATTTATCGTACTTCCGGAGGCGGGCGCGAAAAGGGCTACGCCTGCGGGTGCCGGTCCAGAGGCGCTATAGCCAAATCCAGTCGTCAAAATCGAGTTAATCGAGTTAGCGAGATTTGCCGTGAATGAGTCGAGCTGGCTTGAATACTTGGGCAGTGAGACGTTAAGGGCCGAGAGTGAGCCGCCAACCGATCCAGAGGTAATAGGCAGCGTTGCACCCGACAGCCCCGAGACAATCGAAACCGGCGAAGAGCCAACCGCTGGCATTGGGGGTGCAGTTGCAGCACTTACGCTCAAGGAGTCGGACATATTCGTATTAGCTAGGGTAATTCCACCCGAAAGTAACGTAACGGAACCATCTGCATTCGTCTGAACAGTAGCCCCAATAGCATCGGTTATGGAGTTTATCAATTGGTTGCGTTGGTCGATCAAAGTATTGCCGCCCGAGCCACCTTGATACTGCACGATCTGCTTGTTGAGCGACTCTACCTGTGCAAGTTGCTTATTAATAGTGGCGACTTGCGATCCAACCTGTGCAACAGTTGTGTTGTAGAGGTTTACCAAACCTTGGCTATTTGAATTCAGAGTCGTAGTTAGCTGCCCAGCAGTAGTCAACAGGGAATTTCGTGCGGTAGTGAGATTAGGTTGGTTGGAGAGGGTGTCAAATGCACTCCAAAGGTTAGATAGCTGCTCGTTTATTCCAACTGGAGATGGCTCCTGAAAGTAGTTTTGCGCAGTTGAAACAGCTGAGTAGTAGGACTGTGCGGCCTGTTGAGAGGCCGAGGATACTCGAGCGGTGGTCTGGAGGAATTGTGAGGATATCTGCGAGATTGAGTTTACGGTGACGCCACTGCCAGTAGTTGAACCTGGAGTTACAACATCTGAGAGGTTCACCGTTTCGCGGGTATACCCAGGAGTATTTGAATTCGCTATGTTCTGGCTGACTGTATCTAGACCCTGAGATTGGGCGATAATGCCTGAGAGGCCGATATAGAGGCTGGAATTACTCATATGCGGCCATCGACTAACGAGATCGTAGTGTCCCTAAATCGCTTACCGTCCCTGCCATAAATTGACGTTGGGTTGGAGGCATCAAGCAGCGACAGAACCTCTTCGGTAATAGCAATTCTTTGTGCAAGTAAGCGTGCCAATTTCTCCTTGATCTCCGCGACCGTCGTCGTGAGTGCAATCAGGTTTGACCGCTGCTCCTTGAGGATGGTATTCCACGGTTCCGGAGAGAGCTCCGCGATATCAGCTAAGGGGGTCAAGGGGTCTAGCTCCATTGCAACGCAGATATCAGCAGATACAACGGCTCGCCTCAGCTCGGCCTCTTTTATAGCTTCGAGGGCCTCATTGACTTCAGCAGTCGCGCTCATCAGATAGTTATGTCTATTTCCTTCGACAAGCAAGTACTCGGCGTCGAGTCGATACACCAACTTGTCCAGCAACGAAACTTCGTATTCAAGGACATTTGAGAGGTCGGAATAGTTCATGTGGTTCTTATCGGCAGCGAAAATATAAACCTAAAAAATTCAACCATTTCAAAAAACAATTCTTCACTTTGCAAGCATGCGTACAACAACTGCTGGGCGATGGCCATAGATCAAGAGCCCATATCC